>NZ_JBBCQL010000014.1:0-36673 GCF_037149975.1 Chryseobacterium sp. VD8
TAAAAAACTGGAACATTAATATTTATCGTGGGATATTGACGGGCTATAATGAGGCCTTCATTATTGATGGGAAGAAGAAAGATGAGTTAATCTCAGAAGATCCAAAATCTGCCGAAATCATACGACCTATTTTACGCGGCAGGGACATAAAAAAATATGGATATGACTTTGCTGATTTATGGTTAATTAATACTCACAACGGCATCAAAGAAAAAGGTATAAAACGTATAGAAATAGAGGATTACCCATCTATTAAAAGACATTTAGACCAATACTACTCTCAGTTAGAAAAACGGGCGGATAGAGGAGATACTTTATACAATTTACGCAATTGTGCTTATATGGAGGATTTTTCTAAACAGAAAATAGTATGGAAGCGTGTTGGTTCTATTTTAAGATTTTCTTACGATGACTCAGGAATAATGGCTTTAGATAGCACGTGTTTTGCTACAGGAAAATACATTAAGTATTTAGTTGCAGTATTAAACTCTAAAATGGGAAAATACTTGATGAGAGATTCTCCTCAAACAGGAACAGGCGATTTACTAATAAGCGTTCAAGCGATTGAACCTCTCAAAATACCTATACCTAATTTAAACACCGAAAAATTAATGAATGAGATTATAGATACAATATTGGATAATAGCATGGATGTTTCTTGTAAATTAATTTCAGAAATTGATCGAAAGGTGTATGATTTGTATAACCTTAATAATGAAGAATGTTCTTTTATTGAATCTCAACATATCCAATAGTATTTTTTTCTTCTTCAGTCAAAGAATATAATTCAAAAATTTTTTTATCAATTTCAATTTCTCGTGTGGGTAATTGTTTATTTTTTAATTCTTGTACTTTCAAAACTAATTTTTTATAATCCAAGTTGATGTTTTCCGAAACTTGGAGGACAGGAATTTTATCTAAAAAAATTTTACTTAATTCTCTTGTGCCACCTTGTAATTCAGGAAAATTATCGCGAAAACAATACTTAAATAGAGATGAATTAAAAAATGCAGTTAAAAATTCAACGTTTTTTCCTGTTATAATGAAGCATTTCTGATTAGTCAAAAATTCCTTATCGTCATATAAAAAAGGTAGATATTTAGTCATGTTAGGATATATAATTTTCTGTTTAGAAAAATCCTCCCAATAACTTATCGAATCTTGTGTTTCAAACCATTGATTATTGGTCTTTTTTCTTGCCCCTTTATCTCCTGTTTGTTTTAATCTATCATATCCAAAACTTACAAGATGCTCCTTTACAGCAGGATAATTTTCTATATTAATTTTTAAGCTTGGAAATGTAGTAATAAGGTATAAATCGGCAAATTCGTAAGAATATCGCTTAATATCACGTCCCCTTAATAACGGTCGTATGATTTCGGCAGATTTTGGATCTTCTTCTATCAATTGTTTTCGTTTAAAACTATCTATTATAAACGCTTCGTTGAAACCTGTTTTTATACCATAATTGATACGAATATCCCAATCTTTTAATGGTGTACCAAATTGTTCTATTTTCTTTTTAATCTGCTTTTCGATAGGTGATAGTACAATCCAACTTTCGGAGTTTTTAAACTCTGAAAAATTAGCACTTTGTCTAAAATAAACGCTGATCTTACTGCTACATTTATTGGATAGGTTTAATTTAGACAACTTGCGTTTAATTTAAACCAAAACTGAATAATAATTTAAACAATTTAAAATGATTTACGGATACATCAGAGTGAGTACAGACAAGCAAACAGTAGAAAACCAACGTTATGAGATTAATAATTTTTGCGGAAGACAAGAGATTTTAGTGAATAAATGGATAGAAGAAACGATTTCAGGATCTAAAAGTGTTGATGATCGAAAATTGGGTAAGCTGCTAAAAAAAATGAAAAAAGGCGATATTCTTATTTGTTCTGAACTTTCCCGATTAGGTAGAAATTTACTAATGATTATGGGTGTACTCAATGAATGTATGAATCGTGACATTCAGGTATGGACTATAAAAGATAATTATCGGTTAGGAAGTGATATCAATTCCAAAGTTTTGGCGTTTGCCTTTGGATTATCCGCGGAAATCGAAAGAAACTTAATTTCACAACGTACTAAAGAAGCGCTGGCCAGGAAACGTGCTGAAGGTGTTATTCTTGGTCGTCCGGTCGGTAGTAAATCCTCCAAAACAAAATTAACGGGTCAAGAAAAAAAGATACAAGAATTATTGGATAGGAAAGTATCTTATTCTGCTATTGGTAGAATTTTAGGAGTGCATCGCCTAACGGTAAGTAGTTTTGTAAAACGTCAAAGCGAAATAGGATAAGATTAATCAATTTAGTATTTTCGTATAATTAATTTATTAGTCGTGAGAAAACAGAATAATCATAAATAACAAGATAAAATTTTAGGATTATTTTTTTCCATAATTTAAATAATATAAAATTGACGGATAACTTAAGGAGTAAATTTAAATAACTTTAGCAATTATACCAGGGGTGTAATTTAATCAACTAAATTATTATTGAATTTGAGGTTCATCCAAATGGGATGAAATTTTATAAAATAAACATAATGGCAAATAATTTTATTACCAATAATAAACAGCAAAAGACTCTAAAGAGTAGGTTGAATACTTTGATTTCTATTAGTGATGAGTTGAAATTCTTAGTAGGTTATTTCTATTTTTCAGGCTGGTCGGATATTTATTTAAACCTTCAAAAAAATCCACATCAAAAGTTAAAATTATTAGTAGGGTTGCAAGTTTGTAATTACCTTGGGAATATCATTGAATATGCTGAGAAACAGGAAGAGACTTCAATAGATGAAGAATTTCAGAAATATCTTGTCTCTCTTGGATTTGCACTAAATAACGAAGAGATGGACACGGAAGAATTTTACAATCAGGTGGGATTCTTTGTGCAAATGATTGAAGAAGGTAGGTTAGAAATACGCAAGACTGAAAACCCTAATCACGCAAAGTTATACCTTTTTCATCTCAATGAAGATCAAGCAGAGAAGCAAGGTATGCCAGGACAATTTATCACCGGCAGTAGTAATCTCACACGTTCTGGTTTACATAACCAGGAAGAATTTAATGTAGAGATTAAAGACTACGGATATACTGATGCTGTCCAATACTTTGATGAATTATGGGAGCGGGCAATTTCCATTACTGACCATATAGAAAATCGAGCTATATTAATTGACTTTATCAAAAATAAAACACAGGTCGCAACTATAACGCCTTTTGAAGCTTATTGTTTGGTAATAAAAACCTATTTGGATCTACAAAATCAGGAGAACGAAGAGGTAGATTTGGATGCACTACTGGATAAGATAGAACTTAAGAAATTTAGTTACCAGTCAGACGCGGTTAACCAAGCCATCCAAATGATTAAAGAGCATAACGGCTGTATTATTGCTGATGTGGTAGGGTTGGGTAAATCGGTCATAGCTTCCATGATTGCTCGGCAGATGAACAAAAGGGGCATTATTATCTGTCCTCCTGGTCTAATGGGTGATGCTGAAAAAAAAGATAGTGGTTGGTGGGAATATTTAGAAAAATTTGGATTACATAACTGGCAGGTTTACAGCCGTGGAATTATCGATCGTATTGCAGATAATATTGAAGGAAGGGACTTTGAGATAGTTATAGTAGACGAAGCACATTATTTTCGTAATCAGGACACTTCCGATTACGAAGCGTTATCAATGATTTGTCGCAATAAAAAAGTAATTCTTTTATCGGCTACACCTTTCAATAATTCTCCTGCTGATATTTTCTCTCTTTTAAAGCTATTTATTGTCCCAGGGAAATCTACCATATCATTAGAGGATAACTTGGCAGGAAAATTCAGTCGCCTTAACTATGAATATAAACAATTATCTACTATTTTTAAGAATTGGAACTCTGCTGACGATTTGAAAAGAGAAGTAGCAGAAAGATTATACGTGCAATTAATCGATGATAAATTACCAATCGATATTAAAAAAGTAAAGGTTGAAACACAACGTCTTTCAAATGATATCAAACGTATTATAAGCCCTGTGGTAATACGAAGAAATCGCTTGGATTTAAAGCAAGATTATGTATACTCGAAAGAGGTTGGTGATTTATCTGTTGTAAAAGATCCGAAAGAAGTATTTTATTATCTGGAGGCAGAGCAGGACGAATTTTACGATAATATAATTAGTAAATACTTTGCAGAAAACGGTGCTTTTACGGGAGCCATTTATCAGCCATTTAGCTATGAAAAGATATTGAGTGATAAACTCGACGAATTTGGAAATCGACAATATAATCAACAAAAGAACCTATATGATTTTATGCGTCGTATTCTGGTAAAACGTTTTGAATCATCTTTTGGTTCCTTTGAAAAATCTATAGATCGATTCCTGCAAGTACACTTATTGGTGAAAGATTTTATTGATAAAACAGGAAAATTTATTTTAGACCGTTCTTTTATTGACCGAATTAAGGATTTTGAAATTGAAGAGATTGAAGCTAATCTGGAAAAATATGCTACAGGTGATTTAAAACGTAAAACACCTAAGAATAATGAAGTTTATGATGTTAGCAATTTTCAGAGAAAGCAGGAATTTTTAGATGATATTGATTCGGATATTCAACTGTTCATACAAATTCAAACACGTTTGAAAGATTTAAAACTAGTTGATAAAGATCCTAAACAGGAAGAAATTATAAAAAAAATTAAAATTCTTTTAAATAAAGAGCCGGAAAGAAAAATCATTCTATTTTCAGAATATGTAGATACCATTCTTCACCTTGAGAAAAGGTTTAAAAATGAATTTAAAAATGAAGTGTTAGTTTGTAACGGAAAGGTTTCAAAAGATTTGGCAAAACACTTGAATAGTGATTTTAATGCACAATATAACAAAGGTTTAAAAACAAATCACTTTAGAATATTGCTAACTTCCGATAAGTTGTCTGAAGGATTTAATTTAAACCGAGCTGGTGTTATTATCAATTATGATATTCCATGGAATCCTACACGAGTTATTCAACGTGTAGGACGTATCAATCGTATTGGCTCCAAAGTTTATGATGAATTGTTCATTCTTAATTTTTTTCCTTCATTAAAAGGAGCTGATATTGTAAAATCAAGAGAAATTGCCCAGCAAAAAATGTTTTTAATTCATAATGCTCTAGGAGAAGATGCAAAGATTTTTGATGAGGATGAAGAGCCTACACCAGCTGCATTAGGTTCAAAAATTAATAGCAATCCCCAAGAAGAAGGAGAAGTAAATACTATTACCAAGATAAGAAACCTTTATGCGGACTTACAGAAGAAACATCCAGAGATCATAGATAAAATTAGTCAGCTCCCTCCTCGTGTAAAAACCGCTAAAAAACATACTGAATACGAATTAAATGTACTAAGACGTAAAGGTCTAAGTTTGTTTGCTCAGACTATTGGAAAAGTAGAAAACAGAACAATCAGAGAGATTGATTTTGAAGAACTTTTAGTAAAAATAGCGTGTTCAATCGATGAACCGACTTTAAAACTTTCGTCTGTCTTTTGGGGGTTGTATGAAGAAGTAAAAGAATTTAAACCTAAGTATAAAATGGGTAGAAGTGAAATCTCGTTGGAACAAAAAGCAGAAGCAAATCTCAAGAAATCACTCAGAATATTAAAAGACTTAAATTACGAAAATCTTCATTTTATACAAATGCTTATAAAGGACCTACGTTATTATCATACTCTTTCAACCAAAAGTGTTAGACGTATTGGCGCTCAGGAATTATCTGATGATAAAAAGTCAGTTCGTTACTTTTTAGAAGAAATAGCATATCTGAAACATAATCTAGGTGAAAACTATTTGGACGACATTGAATCCAGAACAAAAGGTAAAAGTAAAGAAGTAATCATCGCTATTGAAAATAATGATTTGAAAGAATTATTGTAAAGTTATGTTATTGCTAAAAGATTTACTTCGGCACTTTATTGTTCAATATAATAGAGTCTGAATATTATTGAAGACCCTACTCAGAAATTGAGATTGAGTTATCGGATTATATTCATAAGATGGAAGATGCCGATCCCCGGTATCGTACGATAAAGAAAAACAATATGATATTCACCGTCAAATTAAAGAGGATGTGAGTATGACTTTTAGGAAACCAAATCCTCAGGAATATGAAATTGGAATGCCAAGGAATAAATTTGGATAAAAATAAAACCTGAAATAATTTTCAGGTTTTTGTCTTGTATTATTATTTTTTAGGAAGGGATATCTTAAATTTCGGAACGGTAAACTTTAATACATATAAATAGTTGGATTACAAAAAGTCCCATTAGCGCAAAACAGATTTTTCTACCGGAATCTAATATAGATGTCATTGAGAAAATTTCGTGTTTTATTTCTTTGTGGTTTAAATTTAAATATTCAATAAGTTTACTACCGTATTCTACATAATTGTCAATAATTCCAAAACATAGGATTATACCTAAAATACTTACTAAGATTCCGACAAGTGATAATACTTTCATAAGATTATTTTTAATAGCCTCTGTTATTTTTAAATTCTTTTTCACATTTTAAGGAGCAAAATTCTTTCTTTTCAGTTATACATTGAAACTTGATACCTTTATGATAGTCTTTTATATAACGATAAATTTCCTGTGTATTCCATCCACTTTCCATGATTGTCATTCTAAAACCCAAAACTTCGCCCATAGCCAAATAGGTAGGTTTAAGTAATTTTTCTTGAGAAAAAATATTTCCGCACCATTTACATTTTCCATCTTCATGTCCACAAACCTCAAAAGAGGTAACTTCACTCAGGTCTTTTATGGTTTTAAGATCGTTTACTAACTGTTCAAACGTTTGAAGATATTCCGGATCTTTCTCCAATCTTAAAAGTTCTTCTTGAGTTGGAATATTTGATGTCTCACTATTAGAAGTGGAATTGGTTGAAAAATTACTTTCGAAATTATTATTTTCTTCAGCTTCATTTTCTGTAAATAAATCTTTATCATTATTCACGTTTCCAAAATTAGAGAACCGAAAGTTTTGAATACCTTTTCGATCTTCATGGTCATAGATTGTAATGATAGAGAAAGATATGATTAGATAAAAAAATATATTTGAAAATACCGTAACCTTATTCTCATCATCTTCAGATTTTCCAATTGAAAAAAGTAAAACTGATAAAATTTTTAGGACAACTATTATACCCATAAAAGGTAGAAGAAAAGATGTTTTATAAAGAATATCAAAATCGAAATTTTTTAGATAATTAATGTAACTCATGGTTTGGTTATTTTTCTTAATTATTTCTTATAATAATTCAATCTCTTTTCTTTTGTACCATCTCCATTTTGATCATAGTAATCATAATCTTGAAGAATTAACTCTTTTGAGTCAACATGCTTAATATAATAACGTTCACCATCTATATCTAAAATATTAGTAGCGGTCGTATATGAATATGGATATGTTTCTATACTCCCTATTTGTTGACATTGTTGAGTGGAAGAATTTAAAACATAATTTGTCAATAAGTATTTACTGTTTGTTGTAAACCCATGTATTGCTTCTATTTCACATTTAGCATGATCGTAAGAACTTAGGGGAGTGTCGGTTTTACCGTTGAAAATTACCGTTTTGTAGCGGTGCCATTTACCAACAAATTGTTGTGATTGATTTTTGTTTTCTTCGATGGTTTCAGAATCATTGTTTGAACATGAACCTAAAAAGATTACTGTTAATAGAGATAAATAAACTTTTTTCATTGTTAAAAGTTTTTATTTCTTTTTAGCCCCAAAAAAAGAATTAATATTAAATAAGAAAGCGTGAGGGCAACTAACTTATTTTATCGGATAGGTTCTGGTAAACCGCTGGAGTCAAATAAGTAGCACCCCCACGCCATATAGATATATGACATGAGAGTGACTAACAAATTCCCTCCATGTTAAATTTACCAGATTTATCCGAGGATGTCGTTAGACAAGCTTTCTGTTTTCGAAATGTTGTGAAAAGGATTAAATATTCCTTTTAAGGCAAATATAATTAGTCTATCGTTAAGGTGAAAATTTATTTACGTAAATAATTTAGTAGAACCCACTAGAAATTAATTGTTGAAAAGTGTATTTTATGTTTAATTATTAAGACTTTATATGTACTTTTCGGTACTTTTAAGGTACATTTTTGCCGTAAATCATAAAAGATTAAAATTTAAACTGGAAAATCAAAATCTTTATCTGGCAACGTGTAACAGTGGTTATTGAATTGTATTACAAAAAACAATATTATTTTGCACCGAAAAAAAACCGTACCTATTAACAAGCAAGTGCTAGTTTTTTTTCAAAAAATTATAATACATCAATGACGGGTAGCGTCTTATAATTTTTGCACGTTAAATCATCTCCAATTTTGTAGATATTTTCTTTACTTTCATAACAGTACTAGTTGAAACACTAAGTATTTTAGAAATTTCACGAACAGTTCTTTTTTTTCGAAGATACTCCAATATTTTTTTGTTATTGGGTTTATTAATGAACACTAAATCCCCTTCATTAGTACCAACGGGTCTACCGAGAATACCTCCGTTCTGAACGTATACCATACGTCCTACTGAAGTACGCTCAAGAATATTTTCGAGTTCCATTTCATAAAGAGAAGACATAATTGACGATATCATTTTCCAAACAGGATTTTTCTTTCCATTGGCACGAGAGTGAAGACCAATGTTTCTCACTACTACATTAATTTCCTTTTCCTCCAACCATTCAAGAGTTTGAATAACATCACCGGTATTTCTTCCTAAACGAGAAAATTCTTCTACTACGATTTCGGATATCCCTACTCCTTCTTCAATCATTTTTATTAGTTCTTTAGATTTGGGGCGATCTTTGAAACTTACGGATCCTGAAATTTTGTCCAATAGTACTATATCGTATTTTTCAGTATCTGCCTCAAATCTGTTTCCTGTTTGAATTAATGTAGAAACTCTATTATATTTAACCCTCATAACGTTGTATTTTAAATGTCAGATTAAATTTACGGCGAAAGTGCCTCTCAGCCTACGCTTTTAGCACTATTTAGCACTTGAGATTGTATCGATTTATATTGAAATTTATTAGACCGCAGAATTGTTAAGAAATAATTACATATGGTTAATCAAGAATTGAGTAGGGATATTTCATTTGGAGAGCAGAATATAATTAAGCACTCAAGATCCCAAGTAACTGCAGTAAATTACTGAGCAATATAAGTGTTTGAGGCAAGTTCTATAGACACATTATAGACTCATTGATGACAAATGATCTAGATAATTAATATTTTTTCCACGTTAGTGCAAAATTATATGAAGATTCTACAGATATCATTTTTTCTATATAATTGAGATTGGTGTTAATTGACAAACTTCTTAAACAGATTAATTTTAGTTGCTACAACCCGTCCGGGCGGGGTGGGTGTCAAATCCCGCCTCTCCCGCCTGCCTGTTATAGATTTTTATACACGGGGGATGATTACACATCTAAAATCGAACTAAAGATTTTTGGAAAAAAAACATCAAAATTTGACTTGATCCTTTAAACTTAAAATTGAAAAAAAACTTTGATGACACAGCAAGGGTCAATTCTAAAAAAAAATTTTTCCAGAATTTTTCCAACTATTTTTTAAATCGGAATACTTCCCATTTCGATGTCTTTCAATCATCTAAATTTGTAAAAAAAAGATGAGGCAAGACAACAGAGAAGAGTTTACAGATCCCTTCTACATCGAACCGGAATCTGATATTATTAATAATTTTATTAACCCTTAAAATTTGGAAATTATGCCAAGAAACCATGAAGCAGACATCTGCAACCCTACAAGTGATTCGTATCAAAACGCTATGGATAACCACGCAAATCAGCTGAATCCCAACAATGAGGAATACGCTGGAAGTTAAATTCGAATTGCTATCTTAGTGGTAGCAATTCTTTTTATGAAAGAAAAAATTACATATTGGGATATGTCTAAATTGAATTCCTCTTTTTCAAAAGTTAACGTGGATAAATATGTACCTAAAGTACTGGAAGTTTTGACTGAAAATGAAATCAAAAAGTTAGAATCATTTTCCAATGATAAAGAATTAGGTGATGACCTTCTTATATTGATAAAGTATTTTGTCAAGAAGAAGCCATACAACACACCAAAAGATATCAAAATCGAGATTTTTGACCGCAAGAGAAAATTCGTAATAGTTAATAATCCGTTTAAACTCTTAAGATTTATTTTTTTCATAATATCAATTTCTAAAAAAATTCCCCGTCCAAAAATAGTTTACCGGAAAACTTTATGTGAAGAATTTGGAATAGATACTGACACTTTAATAGAATGGATGGATTATTTTGATTTTCCATTTAAAGCCAATAGGAAATTTACATCAAGTGAATATCGAGATATTGTCAATGAGTTCACAGGATCTAACATTTTTAATGATAATATTTTTAAAAAATATTTTTACGAGGCTTATGACCGGAAAATTCTCTTTAATATTCTCTTTGAAGCTGAAAAAAGTGATTCAACAAATTATCGAAATTTTGATAATCTACTCTTCAATGTGGATGATTACGATAAGGAAAATAAAAAATTATTATTTTGGATTAGTAATCACTGTAAAGTTACCGTTTAGTTTAACATTTAAACTTATTGAATTACTTAAAAAATATAATCCTGAATTCTTGTCAGATAATGATACTGAAACACTTTAAAGAAATGTTGGGAGACACAAAGTCAGAAATCTTAAATAAAAATAACCTCTTAGTATTTTTCTAAGAGGTTATTATATATTATGCTGATTTCTTTATAATAAATTCGCTGGTTATTCGAAGAGGAAAACCGGAATATACTTCTACTAAACAACTGTTTCGTAAACTTCTCGCCCTACCAACAGCCTGTATCAGATCCGACTCAATAAGTGAGAATTGTATTTCACGAAGTTCTAAATTATCAAACGTATTCATCATGAATTCGAAATCGTTATACTGAACTTTCTGATATCTAAACGGTGATTTATTTATATCAAACTCAACATTCATGAGTTTCGCTAAAAGAAAACACTCGATATTATTACGGTGGGGTGTTCCCACGACTACAAGATCCTGACCATTTAGGATATTATATCCGGAACAATTCCCAAAATGTATTTCATCTGGTGAATTCTGAAATAGTTCTTTGTGGTCTACGAAAGTAATAACCGTTTTATTTCCTACCTCTTTACTTATTTCGTTACCATACCGCTCAAGTCCACTTCTGGAACATGAACGTCCAGTATATTGAATAATCTTACCCTTCTGTTCTACATTTCTAATGTCAATACATTCGAATTCCATATCAGGATAAAGTTTTTGATAAAAACCAATTGGAATTGTTGCAGACATAATGATATTTTTTTTCTCTTTTGGAATATCCTTTTTTATTATGTAGTGCAAAAACTTATCATGTTTTATAAAAAAACTACTGTTGAAGAAATCAAAAATATTTGTTTTGATAATATTTTTATCTTGTACGAAATTAAATAAATCTTCAAAATTCAAGTCAAATTTTGGTGTGGAATAAATATCGTTTTCTAATGAATCAATATATTCTACTATACTTTTCGCAGGTGTATATAGATGTTTTAGAGAATACAAATCATCCAACTCTAAACATTTAATCTCGACTAGTGAGTTTAAAGGATCTTCATCAAATATTAACGTATCATGACCTGTCAAATATGAATTTAATATTCTTTTATGAGTAGTTAAAATACTTTTTTGTAAGTCATTACATTCTTCCAATCTCGATACGTAGTCATTTGCCAGTTGAGTATCCTCTATAAATTTTGCGTATCCAATTTTTGAGACTTTTCTTATTACTCCCATCGCCTTTGTTGGTAAACCAATTCTGTAATAGTAATCAATCTTTTTATTAAGAAGAATATCTTTGAATATTATCGGATCCGGTGATGAAATGTGTACAGTGTTCATCCTTTCACTCACTTCATTCTTGAGGTTATTGGTTGGTAATGCAATAATACTTTTTTCGACATTTTCTAACAATCGGGTTTTACCTATCGCTGTGGGCAGACAAAAGATATAAGTTTTACCGGTCTCCTCTTTGGAAAGAATTTCATTAAACTTTTCAACCATAATTGTTTCTGCCTCTTCAAGACCTATCTTATTAATTGGTTTCAATATTTTAATCTGACCTCTGATATTTCTAACTTCGGAAATAATATCCCGAACGTCATTATCTTCTGTGTAAGGTGAAAACTTAAAAAAGGGTACGGGATGATATTGTTTATTTTTAACATAAGGTAGAATGGCGAAATTGTTATCTGTATAGGACGTTTTATTACTTTTATTAAATTCTTTCATCGTTTTTTTCATTTTCTTTTCTCCACCTCTGATGTAAATCATATGAGTAGCAAGTCCGAACAATTCCAAATGATGTAACCAGTCTCCTGATAAAAACTGATCTAACAATTTTATCTTCTTTCGTGCTTTAGCCCAATCTATTGTTTGTCCCCCTGGTAAAGAAGTATATTTAAATTTATTAAATGATGCTAAAAAATGTTTGTTCTTATTATTATAATATAAAGGATTACATTTTTCAGCACTAGAAGAATCTGATTTGATATAACATCTGGTTAAAAGATTATCTCTGGCAGATCCGTTAATATCAATGAATTGAATAAATTGTTCAAGAGAAACCGGTTCGTCATTGGTAATACTAACATCAGTACCTCCATAGAATATCCGCGAGGTGTTTTTACAGTTTGGATCTATACTGAATATTTTTTCCAACATTACCATAATCTTGGTGTAGACACGCTCCTCAGTAATTGGAGCATCAAAAAAGAATAGAATCCTGAATTTATGAAGTTCCGGTGAACTGCTGAAAGTATTATAATGTAGATTCGGAATTATTCCAAATTCCTCAAATTCTTTATAAACATCATTTAAAGATTTTTTACCGTTATCGAAATCTAGACCTATGATTGAACTCTCAATCCAACTTTTTTTACTTATCAATCCAGAAAATACACCACCACACCATGAATGAGCCTGTGGTCTTGAAATTATTTTCGAGAAATCTCTTATTGTGTTTTCAGTTGGAATCATTGAATTATATACTAATCCGAATTCGTCTTGCTCCAACTTTTCGTTAAAAATTCTGTTACTAACAGAATACTTGAATGTTTTATCTCCCATTTTTTTATAATATAGGAAGCCTTATCCGGTGAGAACCACCATCATTAAAATTTAACAAAAATATATGAGAAAACAAAATCAACTGCAAAAATTTAGCACAACTTTAGCATTTAAGAAGGTATTAACTGACACCAATCAAAAAAAAGAAAAATAAAACACTAATTTCCAGCAATCTACATATCAGCTACGAAAAAGTGGGTAAAACATTTTGCACGGAGTTAAATTATTTATATCTTTGTAAAAAAATAATCGATGATACTTGATCTGAAACAATTAAATGTAGAACTGAAGCAAAAACAAATCATTAACAATGTTTTGGTTATTGGTTATCCATTCCATATTATAGAAAATAAAAAACGGTCTGAAATAAAAAGAATGTTGGATTCGATTACAAAAGAAAATAATTTTCTTGATCAGATTTATAATGAAATAGAAACTGAAAGATTACGCCTAATTGAGGAAGTTGATAACTTTTATAGTTCTTCGGTAGCAGATAAGATATTTTTAGAAAATAAATTCACTATTGAGGATTTGATCAAAAAAACAAATGATTTTGCTGTACGATTGATGAAACTATCGTTAGTATACAATCCTGATTTTTATAAATCTTTTTCATCAAAAAAGGGATCCGATTCTAAATATGACATGGTGAAAATCAATTGGATTGATGATGATGGTAAAAAGTTCCGAAAGTTTGCAAAGAATTTTGGTAAGGAAGGTAAGGAAGGAACTGAAAAATCTCTTCTTAAAATTCTTGAAGAGTTTTTAGACAATTCAGGTGAACCAATATTTGAAAAAAAATTTAAAACAACAGATGACTTACCATTAATTTTTGACTTATACATTTCGATAGATGGAGTCGACTGGGTTTTTGAGACTAAAAGGTCTTCCAAAGAGAATTTCATTAATACAGCAGTAATACTTGAAACATGGAAACTTTATAAAAATGACTACGGAATCTAGAATTCCTTATCTCTAAATATATCGTGCAAAATAAATGACCCGACAAAATCCAATATCTTTCTTTGAAGATGAAGATGAGTCGTACGTATAACTTTGTTAATAAAAAATCGGGTAAAAAATAATACCCACAAAGTTTCATAATATGAATAAAGACATTTTACAGAACCTCGAAAACACGAAATTCAAGAAGAGGTTAGAAAAGATCAAATTTGATCTGATGGAACAACATCCTTTTCACCTAGAAATTTATGATGTAATTCCAGAAGGATATCTTTCAAAATCATTAGAAAGAAATGGTAACGAACCTATCTATCCACCGGTGCTAGTTGCAAATAATGATAGGTATTTCATTATTTCTGGAACTGGAAGGATTGATCACATGATTAATGAGGGATTTAAAGAATGTGATTGTTATGTGATTGTTAACGGTACTGAAAATCAAATAGTTGATTTGGTAATTGATTTAAACAAATCTAGAATTAAATCGGGAATTGTTCTACGGAAAGAATTTCAACATTTCATGAGGAAATATCCTCCTAAAAAAGGTGTCACAGGTTATAGTCGTTATAAGGAAATTGGAAAAGAAATAGGCATATGTACCGAACGAGTCAAAAAATTAGTTGCGGTAATTGAACAACTTTCCACAACCCATTTTATCTCTATTGTAGACAAAGTTTTTTCAAGAGAATACTCTCTCAACCAATTAAGAAAATTTTGTTCTTTCATTAAGAAAAATGAACCTTCGACAATTATAGCTGAAAAACTACTTGAAAATAATTGTGATTTTGATTTAGTAGATAAAGTTTATGATAAAATTAATTGGGAAAATGATAAAGAAGTAAATGTCCTACTACCCTACTTTACCAATATTAAACAGATTAACGAACTAAATTCGGCAATTGAGCAATTAGAAAAAACAAAAGAAACAATTGAAAATCACAATCAAGGAAAAGTTCCTATTAAAATTTTAACAAAAGAATACAAATCAGAAAATGCTCTTGTATATCATGAAGACTCTAGGATTCAGGTTATACCCGAAAATTTTATTGGTCGTGTGAAAGTGATAATGGGAAGTCCTGAGTATGGATACGATACTAAAAGACCGGGAAGAAAATGGTCTGATAATGATGAAGAACTACGTCAAATGACACCGAAGGAGTTTGCTAGATATATTGCAAACATTTATCAAAGATTTGTCAAATATCTTACAGCTGATGGTTCAATCTACATTATTGTATATGATTACAAAAATAAAGATGGTAGTTATTCATTGTTTCCTGAATATCTGGCAATAGAAATGAGAGAAATAGGATTACATCTAACCGGGAGAAAAAAGTGGATCAAGAACAACCCTTTAAGGAGACAATATTCTTACAAAGATTCAGTAGAAGGATACGAGGATGTATACAGATTTTCACTGTCACCTAACGAATTTTACTTAAATCCTTACATGTTCATGAAAGATGAAGTAGAGACGATTTTTAAAAGAACATCAGGGTGTACAAATCATGGAAATACAAAAACTGGTGTAAAAGGAGGAAAATATTTCCAATCAAATTTGAAAAAAGTAGTGAACGTATTAGATAAAGGATACTGTGAAGATATTATCAAATGTAATGTAGGAAATCCTGGAGATTTTTTCAGACAAGCACAGGAAAAAGAAAACCGTCACAGTTCTACATCACCGATTGAATTAACAGCAACATTAGTATTGGAATCAACCCAACCTGGCGATACAGTATTAGATATCTGGAACGGTGTCGGTAATACAATGTTAAGTTCTCTACTTTTAGGAAGAAAATATGTTGGAATTGAAATAGAAGAGAAATATTTTAGGCAAACTATCGAGAAAGTTGATGAAGTGGAAAACTTTATTGAAGATTATAACATAATGAATATTAACCAAAATAAAAAAATAGCATGATGATTAGAGTAAAAAAACTAAAATACTCAGATGAATTAAGGAAAAAATTTACTGAGACAAATTTCATAACCGAATATAAAGACGCTTTTATTGGAATAACTGAGAATCAGAGGGCTGTGTATGATATTGTATTACTAAGAGAAACTCTAGAAAAGAATCATATTCCTAAAGGTTTTCAGCCTAATTTTGAAATGAGAGAGGAAATCTATCATTGTTGTATGGATGAAATTGATTTTTTACAGAATTTATGGAAGGAAATGTATCAACATAATTCCCCAATTATATCAAAAAATACATTATACTCCTATTCTATCATTCCAAAAATAAAAGAAGGAAAATGGTTTGAATTGGATTTGATCATTTCTTAACAACTATTTACAACCTTTCGTCACCACTCTTTCCGGTGAACTAATTTCTCAAAAACTTAACGACATTATAAATATATCAAAAGGTGTATTAGAGAACTTTTGTCCTTTTCTGGGAAGTTTGGTGGCAATTTTTAAACAATTAAATTAAAATAAAATGAAAAATATAGAATTTATAAAAAGAAATAACTCTAAAGAGTTGATAAGTGAATTTCCAAACTCAACATTTGTTACATCACAATACGATTTTACTGATGCAATCATTGGTGTAACGAGTGACGGTAAAATTGTTTATGACCATTTTTGTATGGAATCAATTATATATCGAAGTCATGATAAGGATGGCTACGATTATACGGAAGATTTTGATGACGAAGATCATTATGCAGATCATGTCCATGAAAAAGTATGTATTTTACAAAATCAATTTCAATCCACTTATTATTATGAAAACCCACCATTATTCTGTACTGATAGCGAATTTTTAGAAAATACTTATCCTTCTTTAATTGAATTTGAAACAGGAGTATTTGAGGATGAAATGTATGATGATGAGGAAGAATAAAGTGATAAAAAATTAGGCAAAAACCAAATAAAGGCGTAGAATAGCCTACGTCTTTATTTTAACATTAAAATAATGACAGAACAAAAATTTTGGGATCTTAATTCTTTGATAGAAAACATTCCTTTAAAAAAGTCAACAGTTTATTCAATGGTTTCACGAAAACAAATCCCTTATAAGAAAATCGGAAAAAAACTGATATTTGATCAAAAAGAGATATTAATATGGTTAAATAACATTAATAAAAATACTACTGATGAAGAAACATTTCCAACATTAAATATATAAATCAATATGGCGACCTGTACTTTAATTTTAGATAAAAGAATTAAGTTAAAAAAAGAAAATTACAATCTCAGCATCCGTGTAATTGATGGAAAAAATCAACTATATCTCAATATTTCAAAAATGACAGAAGCGCAGTACATAAAAATTTTTGTAAAAAAGGAAATGGATATAAGAATGGTAGAATTTCGTAAAAATTGTCAAGAACAGGTTGCCAAAGTTGAAAAAATAATTTCGGAACTTAGAGCATTTGACAGGAATCTGATCAAAAAACTTTTTTTTGAAAAGGACGAAAAGACAATTCAAAAAGACTCTAAAGTATCATTTAAATTAGATGATTTATTCCAAACATATTGTGATGAAAATGAACATTTAAGTATTAGAACCAAAATTCATATTAAACAATCAAAAAATGTCTTTACAAGAGAAAATAACGATCTCACAATTCTAGAAATAACACCGGAATTTTTGAAAAAAATTGAACGAAAAAGATCACAAGAAGGTGTATCTATTTCATCTATAAATTCCAACTTCAGAGACCTCAGAACGGTAATTAATTATTTCATGAAAAAGAAAAACGTGATACCGACTGGTTACCTCTATCCTTTTGGCAAAGGTGGGTATTCGATTTGTGAATATTTTCCAAAAAAACAAGTTTTTACCAATGATGAAATTTCTATGATTATAAATTTGGATAAATTTGAAAGTAATGACGAAGAGTTTGCCCGTGATATTTGGGAACTACTTTATCGATGTAATGGTATCAACTTTGCCGATCTTTTAAGACTAAGATGGGATCAGAGAAATGGTAATTGTTTCGTATTTTTCAGAAAGAAAACAGAGAATACCAGAAAAAAAATGAGACAGGAAATTGTTGTTCCGATAAATCAAAAAGTAGAAAATATTATAAGTAAAGTTGGTGATAAAAATAGTACTTTCTTACTTGGATTTTTAAAAGATGGCTACACCGACGAAAACTTTGATTATATGAATCGGAAAGTTAGAAAAAGTGTCAACAAATCCCTTAAACAAATATCCGAACGACTTGATTTATCTATTACTCTTCAACTCAAAACTGCTAGAGATTCTTATGCTACCGTTCTTAAAAGACAAGGTGTATCGGTAGATAAAATATCAGAAATGTTATCGCATTCAAGTACAGCTGTTACACGACATTATCTTGGTAGTATGGATATGGAAACGGCATTTAATATCAACGAAAATCTTATCTAAAATATTAATTACTAATTAAATATAACTGGCTGATCTTAACAAAGATCAGTTTTTTTTATTTATATTAGTATAACTATTTAACTTTCATGAAACCAAAAAAACACTTTTCCATTCCTTTTGATGAAGGCACGAAGGCAAAATTAGAAATTTTTAGAAAATATTTTAAAGAGTGGTTACCAGTATTTATTTCTTCGCATAAAAACACTTATTGGAAGACCATTTTTATTTATGATTTTTTTTCAGGCGAAGGAAAAGACTCAAACGGAAATTATGGAAGTCCTTTGGTTATTTTAGATGTACTTAACGAGTACAAAGATCTTGTTGAAAAGACAAAAGTAAAAATTAAAGTAATTCTAAATGAGTACAATTATGACACCTTAGAAATTCTCCAAACCAATATAAACGATTTTGACTATAATAGAGACAAAATTGAGGTTAAACTTTACAATAAATCATTTAATGAGTTTTTCAATGAAATTCATCCTTTAATGCAAACGAATCCCGAAATACCTAGACTTATGTTTTTAGACCAATTTGGTATTAAGGAAATCACCGAAGAAATTTTTCAAAAACTTACCGCATTAGATCGAACTGATTTTATTTTTTTTATATCTTCTTCATTTGTCCGAAGATTTAATGAACAAACTGAATTCTCAACCTACATAAAGATCAATAAAAAAGAATTTGATGGTAAAAAACCTTTCCACTGTCACAGAGTTATATTTGATTACTACAAATCACTAATTAATAACAATTACAGACTTGCACCGTTTTCTATAAAAAAAGGTATCAATATTTACGGTTTAATTTTTGGTTCAAAAAATACGTATGGATTGGAAAAATTCTTAAAAGTAGGATGGAACATAAATCCTCACACTGGCGATGCGAATTTCAATATTGATGAAGAAAAGATAATTCAAGGACAATTATCTTTTTTTGATGAAGATAATACTGTAAAAAAAATTGCATTATTACACCGTAAATTAGAAAGAAACATCTTTGAGAAAAAGGAAAATAAAATGTACAATCTTTACGTTGAAACTTTAGAGTTTGGATGTTTACCAAAACACTGCAACGAGTATTTAAGAAAAATGGAAAAAGAAAAAAGAATTGAAATCACCGGAAATTTGATTTCTGATAAAATACATACCTTCGCAAATCAAAAAGATTTTGAAATAAAGATATTATGAAGACCTCAAAAATTGAGTGGACAGATGCGACTTGGAATCCTTCCACCGGTTGTAACAAAGTTACTGCCGGTTGTAAGAATTGTTATGCGGAGACGATGGCAAAAAGATTACAAGCAATGGGGGCAAGTGGTTATGAAAACGGTTTTGACTTCACATTAATGCCTGAAAGAATTGATTTACCTCGTAAAATAAAGAAACCAACAAAGTTCTTTGTCAACTCAATGAGTGACCTATTTCATGAGGATATGCCTTTTGAGTTCTTAGATAGAGTTTTCAATGTTATTGAAGAAACACCGCACCACCAATATCAAATACTTACAAAAAGAGAAAATATATTAGCGGATTACTTTGCAAATAGAAAAGTTCCAAAAAATGTATGGCTGGGAGTAACAGTAGAAAATTCCAAAACAAAAAATCGAATTGATATCTTACGGAAGATTGACGCAGAGATCAGATTCCTGTCCATAGAACCATTAATTGGAGAAGTAGGAGTAATTGATCTGACTGATATTCATTGGGTAATTGTCGGAGGTGAAAGTGGTCACAAAGCACGTCCGATGAAGTCTGAATGGGCAATCGATATCCAAAGACAATGCAACGAACAAAACGTCTCTTTTTTCTTTAAACAATGGGGAACATGGGGAGAAGATGGTGTTAAAAGAAGTAAAAAATCCAATGGTAGAATCCTTTTAGGTAAAGAATGGAACGAAGAACCTCTTTACGATCTTACTTAAATCCAAAGAAACATCAAAAATTTTGATGTTTCTTTGCCTACTTCAAAAAAGTTAAATTAAAAAACTTAGTTTAGATACTACTCAGAACTGTTTTCTAAACCTTTTTTAAGAAGATCAGTCAATTTTTTAATTACATTTCTATCATCTTTAAAAATTTCATCAAGTTTATCTTTCATTGCAGTATCATTTTTCATTTCCTTTTCTAGAATATTCTTAATAGTTTTAATTTTAACCTTATCATTTTCTACAGGTTTAATTTTCGTTCTAAGTTTTGTTTCATCTTTGATAGACATAAAAGGTTCGTACAATTTATTAAATCCTCGACCTACAACCCCTTGATACATATAGAGATTTGGATTAGAAATTTCATTATTTCCTCCCTTTAATATTTGTTTTCTTGAAATACCCGGATAAGGATCAATATAGAAAATATTCTGTATCCCTAATTGAAATGCCTTTTTAGAACAAAGTTCACAAGGACTTGCAGTAGTAAATAAATGACCACCTTTTAATGGTTGTCCTCCATATTTTGTAATCTGCAACATTGCATTTTCCTCTGCGTGCAATGATCTAGTATGAACTTGATTTTTTTGACCTTCGAATGAATTATGAAACTCTTTGAAGCAATAGGGGCAGTTTCGTCCATTTAATTCATCCTTAAATTCTACCGGCACCGAATTTAGAGATTCGACAATTTTATCTTTAAAACTTTTATTATCATCCTCATATCTACCATTCTTCTCAAAATCGGTAAAGACGCTTGGATTTGAGAAACCATCTTTAAATTCGTAAATACTTCGTAAAGAACATGGCGTCTGCCCCTCCGGAACCTCATTCCATCCAACACCTTTTATAGAATATGATTTGTCTGTGACAACAGCACCAACTTGCCTAGATATACAACCAGAATTATACTTGGCATTGAAGGCAATTTGCATACATCTTTCGAGTGCAGACGGAGTTATTATGCCGGGTTGTTTAATAAGGCAGATTAATTTTAGAATTTGCAAGTCACAAGATTTGTAACTAAAAGTATTTTTATCATCTATTTTCTTTTGAAAATCATAGTTATCAATTTGTGAATTTACCAAATTAAGAACCTGAGGTTTAGTTAATCTAAATCTATCTGCATATTTTAGTTCGACTTCAGACTCTTCATCAGCATATACATTTTCAGTCTTGATTTCTTTATCTATATAGATATGATAATCACTTTTTTGAATACAGTTCTCAACATCAACCGCCGCAAAGTTTCCATCTTTGAAATTATCAGTTTTATATTCTGTTTTATCAAATTTAACTGTTTTTAGAATATCATCTTTAGCACCAATTTTTGGTGAGATGTTATTGATTTTATTTTCTAACTTAATGACACGAGAATCTTCATCTCTATTAACTGCTACAAGATAAAAACCGGAGAAACGTTCTCTAAAATAATTAACTTCGAAGGAATTTTTCAATGAATCAATCACTATATTACAAGTACCAAAAGTTCTTTTATAAACCTTAACTAAATACTTAATTGTTTTAGCATTGAAGTAAATATTTTTCGATTCTAATGTCCCTTTTTCTTCTCCATCATCTATTTTCAATGATGATTCAAGATTAATCTTACCACAAATCCTGTACATATATGCTAGTATATGAACAAAACGAATACGTATGCTATGAGAATACAAATCCAATGTATCAAAAAACTTTTCTGCAAAATCGGTAAATTCTGCACTGAAGAAAAAATTACCAATTCTTTGACATTGTATGTTATCTATACTATTTTCAAAAAACTCATGTAAATTTTCACCCTCTATTTTGAAGAAGTCAACGATATTTCCGGTCAAGTTTTCTTCTAAAAAATCTTTTAATTCCTTGTTAATAAAATCTGTGCTGTCAGAGTCAGACCCAAATCTTTCATTAACAAATTTTTTATACTGTCCAATATCTAAAATTATTTTTATAATGTTATCTCTGAATTCTTCTTTGTTATCTTTTTTACAATCAAACAAGAATTGAAATAAAATAACTGATTTATATTTGAGCCTCTGAAAACTAGTGAAGTTATCCTCACCCTTAATGAAACTGTGTAGAATCTCATACTTTAATCCTTCATTTATATTATTTTTTTTGATTTGATCAATTTCATCTTTTAGTATAAGATTCTTGTTATCATTTTCATCAAAATAATTAGAGTATTGTTTACTACATAAAATATCACCAACATCATGCGTACCCCCACCCATTCTTCCGGTAAGACCAATTAAGATAAAATCATTTCTTAATTTGTAAAATTCCTTTAATCCCATATTATTAAATTTCAAAGCATCTTAAAGTCAACTGCTGACTTAAAATATTATTATTAGTTTTTTATAACATCATCAAGTGAAATTGAAATTAAGAGACTGTTATTCCTTGATTGATAGCGCAATATAGCATATAATTACTATTGAGAAAATATTTTAATAAAAATTAAGTCTTATTTTTGTGACTATTCTTAATTATATCACTTCAAAATACCGTTCATCAGTTCCGATAAAATAAATTAATATATTGATATGAAAGTTTACAAATATAGAAGCAACTACGATAGAGATGTAATAAGTCTATCTTTAAATCAATTATTTGCACCAACGTATGAAAACCTAAATGATCCTTTTGAGGGGATGTTTAACGATAAAGAAGATAAAAAAATATTGGAAGTTTTAAAAAGTTTTGATTCTAATAATTTACACAAAGGATACGATGACTTCGTTGAAACAATAAAGATTAAAGGTGTATACTCTCTTTGCAAAACATTCGACAATGAGATTTTATGGTCTCTATATTCAGATTCGCATAAGGGATTTGTAATTGAATATGATTTAGATCTACTTCTTAAAGACTTTAATTTTAATAAGATAATACCTTTAGTTCACACTGTTGAAGTAAAATATAAAGAATCACCGCAAAAAAGTAATATTCTTACAGATTCATACAACAAAAGGATGGACTTAACTAGTATTATTGGCACGAAATCATTATCATGGAAACATGAGAAGGAAATTAGGTTAATATTTGAGGAACAAGGCATCAATACTTATAATTTCAACGCTGTAACATCTATAATATTTGGTCTACGTGCATCAAAAAAAGAGATAACTAAGGTCATGAATATGTTAAAAGGTAGAGGATTGAAGTATTATCAGATGAAAACAGAAACTGACTCATATAGATTAAGACTTATTAACTTGGAAGACCAATTCGAATCGGCTTCAAAATATATTCAAAATAGCGCAACCTATGACGAATATTCAATATCAACTGAATACATCCATACAGACTATCACATCTATATTGACTTACTAAAAAAGAAAGTATCGGATATTTCTTCATTACCAAATATTCTTAAAATTGACACCATAGAAATTTACGGGGAAGTTAACAAACCAAAACTTAATATTATTGCAACTACATCTTATGGGATGCTACCAGTAAGATTTTTTGAATTTCAATTTTTGAATGGTGATTTTATTCAGATAAACATCTGAATCTTGCAACAATCTTGCAACAACATAAAAAAAGACACTCACATCTTCGTAAGTGTCTGATTTTCAGTGGTCCCACCTGGGCTCGAACCAGGGACCACCTGATTATGAGTCAGGTGCTCTAACCAACTGAGCTATAGGACCTCAAAACTTGGTTAAATTTTGTGTTTGCAAAAATAGTAAAATTTCTTTCACTACAAAATTTTTTATTGCTTTTCTTGGCAAAGTTCTACCAGCACGCCGTTTGTAGATTTGGGATGAAGGAAGACAACTAATTTATTATCAGCACCTTCTTTCGGCTCTTCCGAGATAAATTCAAAACCTTCTTTTTTCAGTCTTTGCACTTCCTCCAGAATATTTTCCACACCAAAAGCCAGATGATGGATGCCCTCTCCCTTTTTTTCAATAAACTTTGAGATCGGGCTATCCTCTTTACTCGCCTCCAAAAGCTCAATCTTACTTTCTCCGGCAGCATAAAAAGAAGTTACCACCCCTTCCCTTTCCACAGATTCCTGTTTATAAGATTCCTTCCCTAAGAGCTTTGCAAAAAGTTCATCAGAAACGCCTAAAGATTTTACGGCAATGCCGATATGTTCTAATTTCATAAATATTTAAATAAATTAAGTCGTAAATTTGATACAGCGACCAGATTTCAAAGTATCAATTCAAACAAAAGTACTAAATTTGCAGAAATTATGGAAAGTAACAGACAAAGAAAAGTAGCACAGATTATACAGGAAGATTTCGCAGAACTTTTCCGCAAGCAGGCTTCAGAAAGCAGACAAAGCATTCTGGTAACGGTTTCGGATGTAAAAGTAACAGCGGATCTGGGTATTGCCAAAATTTATTTAAGCATATTTCCGCAGGAACACCGCAAAGCTGTAATGAAGGAAATTGAGGAGAACAAGGCACAATACAGAAACTTCATCGGTCAGAAAATGGCGAAGCAGGTTCGTGTAATCCCTAATCTTAATTTCTACTTAGACACTTCTCTTGATGACGTTGAAAAACTGGAACGAGAATTGAGAGGTGAAGGTGACAACCCTATTCTGTAGCCCTTGAAAAACATCGCATTTTATATCGCTTCCCGATACCTTTTGTCTAAAAAAGGCAGTACTGCCGTTACGTTTATTACGTGGCTGGCGGTTGGTGCGATGACGGTTGCCGTTACTGCAATGTTCGTTATTATTTCAGTCTTTTCGGGGCTTGAAGACCTCAATAAAGAATTGATTTCAAATCTCCATGCCGATCTTACCCTTAAAAGTGCTTCCGGAAAAACGCTGAAAGATTTTGATAAAATAAATTCCGTTCTCAAAAACAATAAAGAGATCAGCAATTTTTCGAGAGTTATTGAAGAAAAGGTGTACATCAGCTACAACGGAAAGGGAGATATTGCTTATCTGAGAGGCGTAGATTCTGCTTATACGAAAGTAAATCCCATCAACAAAGATGTTTTTTACGGCGCTTATCCGAGTTTCAAATATTCCAATGAAGTTTTAATGGAAAACTCTCTGGATAACAGACTTTCGATTCCTGTACCCTCAACTTCGGATTATGCAACGATTTTTATGCCGAAACCGGGAACCGGAATCATCAATAAAGAAGAAGATATTTATAACAAAAAAGACATTCTCGTCTCCGGAGTTTTTGCAGGAAAAGACCAACTGGACAATTATATTATTGCTCCTGTAGAATTAACTGAAGAACTGTTAAACCTCCCAAAGCACTCTGCCTATCAAATCGTTATTAAATTAAAAAATCCGGAAAATGCAGATTCTGTAAAACAAAAGCTGATTTCGTCTCTTGGAAAAGGTATTGAAATAAAAACCAAAGAAGAAGAAAATGCAGCATTCTGGAAGATGATTAATACAGAAAAGCTGTTTATTTATTTAATTTTTGCATTGGTTATATTCATTACCACCTTCAATTTAGCAGGTGCCATTATTATTCTTCAGCTTGATAAAAAAGAACAGGCAAAATCCCTTATTTCATTAGGGTTTCCGTTAAGTCATTTAAGACAGGTCTATTTCTATACCGGAGTTTTAATTGTTATTTTAGGAATTATTTCGGGTTTAATTTTAGGAACGGGACTCTGCTATTTCCAGCAGTTCACAGAATTTTTTAAAGCCAACGAAACCTTACCTTTTCCGGTGAAAATAGTAGGTAAAAATTATCTTATTGTTGCCGTTACCGCATCGTTATTCGGCTTTGGAATTTCATGGGCATTTTCTAAGATCAGCAAAGATTATATTACTAAAAATTAATACATAAGCTTTCATTTTTTCGTATCTTTGCGTCCCAATTTTTAAAAATGAAACGTAAATTATTCTCTTTTTTATTGAGCTTTGTCTTGATAAGTACATTCGCTCAGATTCCTACGGGATATTACGACGGAACTGCAGGTCTTACCGGAGCTGCTTTAAAAACCAAACTGAAACAGATTATCACAAACGGTCACATCGACAACGGTTATAATGGTTTATGGGCTGGTTACGCAACGACAGACCGTGATAACATCGCCATGGCAGGCTATGAAAACGACAATACCATTTTAGATATATACTCTGAAAATCCAAACGGTACAGATCCTTACTCTTATAATTACCCTTCAGGACAGTGCGGATCTTACAGCGGAGAAGGAGGCTGCTATAACAGGGAGCACGTTGTTCCTCAAAGTTTATTCAACAGCAATGCTCCGATGGTTTCAGACATTAATTTCATCAGACCAACAGACGGAAAAGTAAACGGGATGAGATCTAACTTTCCATACGGAAAAGTGGGAACTGCATCTTTCACTTCTTTAAACGGATCAAAACTGGGAACTTCTGTTTCTCCGGGATATTCGGGGACGGTTTTTGAGCCGATTGATGCTTTTAAAGGTGATATTGCCAGAATGATCCTGTATTTCGTAACAAGATATGAATCTCAGCTTTCCGGTTTCGGAACAGGAAATATGTTGGGAGGTTCTGCATTTCCGGGATTACAGACATGGGAACTGAACCAGCTATTGGCGTGGCATAATGCAGATCCAGTTTCTGCTACTGAAATTGCAA
Source organism: Chryseobacterium sp. VD8 (assembly GCF_037149975.1). NCBI lineage: Bacteria > Pseudomonadati > Bacteroidota > Flavobacteriia > Flavobacteriales > Weeksellaceae > Chryseobacterium > Chryseobacterium sp. VD8. Next base: position 27,021 of record NZ_JBBCQL010000014.1, read on the forward strand.
GAAACAACGCTTCTTACAATTATCAGGGAAACAGAAATCCATACATCGACCATCCTGAATACGTTGCTCAGATCTGGGGAACTCCCGTTGTTGATACACAGGCTCCTACTGCTCCTACCAATTTGGCGACCAGCAATCCTACATCCAACACGATTTCTTTAAGCTGGACGGCTTCTACAGATAATGTTGGCGTTACAGGATATGATATTTATAAAGATGGCGTTTTATATTCTACGGTTACCGGAACAACTGCTACGGTTTCAGGATTGAACCCTTCCACAACCTATAATTTTTATGTAATTGCAAAAGACGCCGCAGGAAATGCTTCTCCGGCAAGTAATACCGCTTCGGGAACCACTCTTGCAGGCGGACAGCCGGGCGGAAGCTGTGGGACAGAAGATTTCTCAAATATTCCTGCTGCCTCTTCAGCCTACGCCACCCAAACCTGGACTAACAATAATATCACATGGACTGCAACAGATGCAAGAACAGACCAGACTATCAACGGTAAGGCTATTACTGTGAGAAACGGAAATTTACTAAGCTCTGCAGTTTCAGGAGGAATCCAGAGTTTAACGGTAACTGCACAGTTAAAATTCGGAGGAACCGACAGCTCATTAAATGTTGAAGTAAACGGAGTTCAGGTAGGAACCATTCCTTATAATGCCGCAGCTCCTACAACTACTACGATTAATAACATCAATGTGAGCGGAAATATTACGATTAAACTGATTAATCCTGTTTCCGGAAACAGAGTGGCAATTGATGATCTAAGCTGGACCTGCTTCACTTCATTAGGAACTGCAGAAACATCCAAAGATAAATCTCAGTTTACCATCTACCCTAATCCTGTAAAGAACAATGAATTATTTGTAAAAGGAGAAAACCTGAACAGAATATCAAAAGCTCAGATCTATGATCTTTCAGGAAAACTGATCGAAACGATTGAAAATCCTTTCAAAACTTCTAACAGAATTAACCTGAAAGGATTGTCCAAAGGAAACTACATCCTGAAAACGGATTCTTATTCCGCGAAATTTATAGTGAACTAAGACAAAAAAATATTTATATGAAAGACCGGTTTTTCCGGTCTTTTTTTATAATTTTATCCTATGGATTCCAATAAAAAATTAGGCTTGATCGGGAAAAACATTTCCTACTCTTTCTCAAAAAAATACTTTGAAGACAAATTTCAGAAACTGATGCTGAAAGGCTATTCTTACAGTATTTTCGATTTAAATGAAATTGATGAAGTAAAAAATCTGTTCTCTGCTCCGGATTTAGCAGGATTTAACGTAACAATTCCCTACAAAGAAAAAATTATTGATTATCTGGATGAACTGAGCGATGAAGCGAAGAACATCGGGGCTGTAAACTGTGTATTGATTGAAAACGGAAAGAAAACAGGTTATAATACCGATGCTTTCGGATTTGAAAAGACTTTGCTGCTTCACAAAAAACCACATCATGATTCAGCCATCATTTTAGGAAACGGAGGCGCTGCAAAAGCCGTAAAATATGTTTTGGATAAACACGGAATTCCATCGGTTACGGTTTCCCGAAGCACAGAAATTAATTATGACAATTTAGATGCTGCTACCGTTGAGAATCATAAGCTGATTATCCAGTGTACTCCGGTAGGAACTTTCCCGAATGTGGAAGACTGCCTGAATTTTCCTTTTGAAGGTCTTTCAAAAGATCATCTGATTATTGATTTAATTTACAACCCAAACTATACCAGATTCATCATCAATGCCGCTGAAAAGGGAGCTAAAACAGTAAACGGTTATTATATGCTGGAACAGCAGGCAGAAAAAGCCTGGGAAATTTGGAACTTTCAAAAAAAATAACATAAATTAGTACTATATTAGCTTTTTAGCATTATATTTAGAGGATATTTTAATGCCACTCACATAAACGATTTGCTATGACTACAGAAAACAACCTTTCTGAAAACGAGGAAAACAAGAACTCTAACGAAGTCCTTCAGGAAAAGCCATTGGAAAACACAGAAGTTCAGGATGAAAATGTTCATCATGAAGAGACAGAACATGAAGAAGAACACGAGGATGTAGACATTTCTCTTGCCGATGCCTTAAAGGAAATGGAAAGAATCATCAATGCGCCCAACGCTGGTGAGGATTTCAAAAAATTCAACCAGCTGAAAGAAAAAGCAAGTCATTACATCCATGATGAAGTGGAAGATAAAAAGCATGAGTATACAGAAGCCGGAAATGCTCCTGAAAATTTCAGCTATGAGCATCCTTCTCAGGCAAAATTCTCTGCTTTGGTGAATATTTTCAGAGAAAAGCATGATGCCTACCAGAAAGGTCAGGAAGAAGAGCAGAAGAAAAATCTGGAACACCGCCAAAGTATTATCGAAAGACTTAAAAACCTTTATACCAACTCCGAACCGGGAACCAATCTTTTCAAATCGATTAGAGAAATTAAAGAAGAATGGTCTAAAGCGGGACAGGTTGCAAAATCTGAATTCAGGATTCTCAACAACAACTATTTCCACCATCTGAACCAGTTTTATCAGATGCTTGATCTGAATAAAGAATTTCTGGAGCAGGAATACAGCCACAATCTTGAAAAAAGACAACACATCATTGAACGTGCAAAACAGCTTGAGCACGAGCCTGTAATTCAGAAAGCGCTGAATGAACTTCAGTATCTTCATAAACTCTGGAAAGAAGAGGCAGAACCGGTTGCCGAAGAATTCCGTGAGAAAACATGGGAAGAATTCAAAGAAATTTCAAATAAGATTCACGAAAGAAAATCTGAACTTTCCGCAGCTATTGAAACGGAGCAGAACGAAAATCTGGAAAAGAAAAATCAGATTATTGCTGAAATTAAGAAACTTTCTGAGCCCGGTGAAAATCCCAACCATAATTACTGGCAGAATGCGATCCGCAGAGTGGAAGAACTTCGTTCAGAATTCCTGAAAACAGGAAGCGTTCCGAGAAAGCTTTCCAACCAAAACTGGAATGAATTTAAAACAATTCTTAGAGGATTCAACACAACAAAAAATACCTATTATAAATCGTTAAAAGGTTCTCAGCAGGCAAACCTGGAAGAAAAATTAAAACTGATCCAGACTGCGAAAGACAACCAGAATAACGAAGAATGGGACATTGCCGTTCCTTTGTTCAAAAAACTTCAGGAAGACTGGAAAAAAATCGGGCATGTTCCGAAAAGCATGACGAATAAAATCTGGGACGAATTCCGTGATGCGTGTAATGCGTTCTTCAACAACTACCGTGAAAAAAGCAACGCTTCTGCGGATAACTGGAAAGAAAATTACAAGCAGAAAAAAGCAATTCTTGACGAGTTAAAAACAATTGGGAACGAGGAAGGCAGCATCGAAAGAATTGAAGCCATTAAAACCGCATGGAACAACATCGGAAAAGTACCGAGAGATAAAATCTCCATCAACACAGAATTCAACAAAACGTTGAGAGAAAAACTGAAATTAAATAAAATCAACGAGCTTGAACTTAAAGAAGAAGGATTATCTGAAAACCAGCTTACAGACAAAGCAAGAAAAATCAAGAGCCAGATTTCTGATCTTGAAGCTGAAATCGTAAAACTTGAAAACAATCTGGCGTTCTTCAAAAACCCATCAAGAGAAAATCCTATGTTGAGAGATACTTATGATTCTATCGACGAGAAAAAAGCTCATCTGGAAACTTTAAAACAAAATCTTCACAGCATTATTGCCGGAGAATAACAATATTTAAAAAACAAAAAGAGCGGAGCAAAGCAATTTGACTTCGCTTTTTTCATTCAGTATGCAGGACGAATTTTATATTAAAAGAGCCATAGAACTCGCTGAAAAAGCGACTGGAAAAACCTATCCGAATCCTTTGGTGGGAAGTGTAATTGTGCATAACGGTAAAATTATCGGTGAAGGTTATCATCAGAAAGCGGGAGAACCTCATGCGGAAATTAATGCTATTAATTCTGTTGAAGATCCATCTTTGATTCCCGAATCCACTATTTACGTTACATTAGAGCCTTGCGCACATTACGGAAAAACGCCGCCCTGTGCTTTAAAAATCAAGGAATTAGGCTTTAAAAAAGTGGTTGTTGGAGCGATGGATTCTCATGACAAAGTGAACGGAAAAGGGAAAAAAATCATTCAGGATGCAGGAATTGAAGTGATTTCAGGTGTTCTGGAGAAAGAATGTATTGATCTCAACAAAAGATTTTTCACTTACCACGAAAAGAAAAGACCTTACATTATTCTGAAATGGGCGCAGTCCGGAGACGGATTTCTGGATAAAGACTTTAAGCCAACCGCAGTTTCAAATTCTTTAGTGAATCAGTTTGTGCATCAGTTGAGAGCCGATGAACACGCCATTTTGGTCGGAACACAGACCGCTTTAAATGACAATCCCAGCTTAACGGTAAGAAATGTGGAAGGCGTTAATCCTGTGAGAATTTTAATTGATTTTGATCTGAAAGTTCCTCAGAATTTTAAAATTTATAACGAAGAAGCGAAAACCATCGTGATTAATTCTGTAAAAGAAGAAATTGCAGATCATGTTCATTTTATTAAAACTGAAAAAGACAACTTCCTTCAGAATCTTATGGAAGCTTTGTATAAAGAACAGATTCAGTCTGTAATCATCGAGGGTGGAAAATTCACTTTACAGCAGTTTATAGATGCTAATCTTTGGGATGAAGCCATTATTATTAAAAATGAAAGTCTTCTTCTTGAGAACGGAACCCAAGCTCCTGTTTTTGACCAGTCAAATCCTTTCAAAACTGAATTTATCAGAGATAACCGCATTGATTTTTTTCTTTCAGAAAGTATTTAAATATTTAATAATCAAAAATTTAACATAATAAATATTTTGCAATTTTTCACCATAGTTTGAAATTAATTATGTAGCTTTATGATGAACTAAAAAAAATCATCATCATGAAAAATCTGAGAAAATTATCCAAGCATGAACTGAAAAGCGTTCTGGGAGGAATCGAAACCTGTGATCAAAACTGCATAACAGGATATTACAAATGCTGTATCCCGCGCCAGAAATATTATTGTCTTCCGCTTGGTACAAAGTGTACAAGTCAGGGCGGTCCTTTAGATCCGTCACAAGCTATTTAATTAATTAAAATTTTTAATACTCCAATCAAGTTAATACAAACTATATGAAAAATCTGAAAAAACTTCAAAGAAAAGAGCTTAAAAAGCTTGTCGGAGGAATAGCACCGGTTTGCTGTTCTTATTATCCGCCAAATTTACAAAGATGTTGTAAAACACCTTCAAGTATGAGTTGTCCTCCGCCTTGGCTGGAAGGAAGCTTTCCTTGTTAATCGAATAAAGAGAACTGTAACGGTTCTCTTTTTTATTGTCCGTTTCCGGGACTTTTTCTTAAAAATATTTTACCTTTGAATAATTATTCTAACATTCGAAAAAATATTTTTCCTCTTTATATATGTTCAATTTTAAGACGATAGAATCTGCGGTAGAAAATACTTTGTTAAAAGAAAAGGGAAGTAAATTTCTGGGTTTTGCATTCCCTGTGAACAACGAGGAAGAACTGAAACACGCTTTGGAAAAAATCCGTGCAGAACATCCGAAGGCAACGCATCATTGTTATGCTTTCAGAATGGGACTTAACGGAGAAAATTATCGCGCAAATGACGACGGAGAACCTTCGGGAAGTGCCGGACTTCCGATTTACAACCAGTTATTGGCGAATGAAATTACCAATGTTCTGGTTATTTCCGTCCGTTACTACGGAGGAACAAAACTGGGGGTTTCCGGTTTGGTAAAAGCCTATAAAGAATCGGCAAAAATTACACTGGAAGAAGCAAATATCATTACAAAAGAACTTGAAACGACTGTTGAGATTCAGTTTAATTTTAATCAGCAGAATATCATTTTCACTTTACTGTCGAAGTATGATGCCAAAGTCCTGCAATTTGATGCGAATGAAAACTGTATAGTAACCGCTTCCCTGAAACTTTCACAAAAAGAAAACATCTCGGAAAAGCTATCCGAGATGCAATATGTTTCATTCACATTTAAAGATTAATCTCTTCTTCCCCCCATTAATAAGGAAGCAAAATAAAGAAGCTGTACTAAAGACCCGATCGCAGCAACAACGTAAGTTCTCGCTGCCCATTTCAAGCTGTCTTTTACGCCTACATATTCTTCGGCAGTTACCGTTCCCGTATCGCGAAGCCATTTCATTGCCCTGTTGCTTGCATCATATTCTACAGGAAGTGTTACAAATGCAAAAAGCGTTGTTAAGGCAAACATAATCACTCCAATGGTAAGAATCAGTTTATTTCCGCTTAATGCCATGATGACAAGTCCTCCCATGATTACAAACTGCATCAGATTGGAGCTTATATTTACTACCGGAACCAATTTTGACCGTAACTGCAACATGGAATATCCTACTTTATGCTGAACGGCATGACCGCATTCATGAGCTGCAACAGCCGCTGCCGCTGCATTCCTCTGCATGTAAACCGCTTCGGAAAGATTAACTGTTTTATTTTCGGGGTTGTAATGATCTGTTAACTGCCCCGGAACCGACATTACCTGAACATCATTAATTCCGTTGTCTCTCAGCATTTTTTCCGCAACTTCCTTTCCGGAAAGTCCGTTTCTGAGGTAGACTTTAGAATACTCTTCAAACTTCGATTTCAGCCTCCATGAAACAAACCAGCTCACCGCCATCGAAACAATAATAATCAAATAATAACCATTCATCTCTGTAATCTTTAATAATATACTTTTCATCCCATATGATGTAAAAACTGTGCCAAAGTATTGTATTAATTTAGCTATATTTGTTCCATAATTTCACGAAAGAATCATGTCAGAAATTTCAGTTATTGAGGTAAAAAACAGCGATCAGCTAAAGCAATTCGTAAGATTTCCGATGGATCTGTACAAAAACAATCCGTATTACGTTCCAGCTCTTATTAATGATGAGATTAAAATATGGAACCCGAAGGAAAATCCGGCACTGCAATACTCTGAAGCCAAACAGTTTCTTGCATATCAGAATAATAAAATCGTCGGAAGAATTGCCTTAATGATCAATCATAAAGAAGAACGTGAACTAGGGATAAGAAAAGTACGTTTTGGCTGGATTGATTTTATTGATGACGAAAAAGTTTCTCAGGCACTCATCGGAAAAGCAGTTGAGTATGCCAAAGAAAAAAATATCGGAAAGATTGAAGGACCAATGGGTTTCACCAACCTTGATAAAGCCGGAATGCTGACTTTAGGCTTCGATAAACTGGCAACGATGATCGGAATCTACAATCATGATTATTATCCGAAACATCTTGAAAAGTTAGGCTTAACCAAAGAAAAAGAATGGGTGGAATTTGAAATTATGTTCCCGGATTCCCTTCCGGAAAAAATTTACAAATTCAATGAACTGATATCCCAAAAATATCATCTGAAAGTTCTAAGATTTAAATCTAAAGAAGAAATCCTACAGTATGTGGATGCGATGTTTGATCTGCTGGATGAAACGTACAAGCATCTTTCTACCTACACTCCTATTTCGGATGAACAGCGAAAAACCTACAAAGAGAAATATTTCCCTTTAATCGATAAAGATTTCATCGTGTGTATCGCAGATGAAAATGACCATCTGATTTCTTTTGCTATTACAATGCCCTCCTATTCAAAAGCTTTGCAAAAATCCAAAGGCAAACTGCTTCCTTTCGGATGGTGGCATTTTTTACAGGCAGGAAAGAAAAACGACAGGGCTAATTTTTATCTGATCGGAATTCATCCCGATTATCAGAGACGAGGTGTAACGTCCATTATTTTTAAGGAAATCTGGGATATCTTCAATAAAAAAGGAGTGAAATATCTGGAAACCAATCCGGAACTGGAAGAAAACAAAAGCATCCAGCTTCTTTGGCAGGATTACAATCCCGTAAACCATAAAAGAAGGAGAACCTACGCTCTGGAAATCAAATAATTTTTCATCATCAAAAAGTAGACTTATTGTAAGTTTTAAAATATGAAACCACAACTCATCATTTTCGGAATTTTAATTGCCGGATTTATTGCATACAATTTATTTTTCCAGTTGGCGGATGACAGAACCAATACGGCGGTGAATATTATCTACGCAAGTCTCCTTTTTGCCTATATTTCCTTTATGGCGTATTCTCTCATCAGAAAAATGAAAAAATAATTGTTATTTTTAATGATTCTAAATTATCCGTTTTGCCTATTTTGGAGCCACTTTTAACCTCATAAATTTCATGCTTTCTTGTTTATTCGCTAAATTTGCAAATTGAGATAATAATGCAAAAATGAATTTACCTGAAAGTTATATTCCAATCCTTATACAAGCAGGTGTTGCGATCGGTTTCGTAGCCATTTCTTTGCTTGGAGCGCATTTTTTAGGTCCGAAACAGAAAAAAGGAAATTCTGTAAAAAACCAGAGCTGGGAATGTGGAGTCCCGGTAGAAGGAAATGCAAGAACACCGTTTTCCATTAAATACTTTTTGACGGCGGTATTATTCGTATTATTCGATATTGAAATCGTATTTTTTTATCCGTACGCAGTAAACTTCAGAGAATTCGGAATGGAAGGATTCCTTGCCGTTCTTACATTCGTGGCAATCTTTTTCATGGCATTTTTCTATGTATGGAAAAGAGGCGCTTTAGATTGGGATAAATAAGAAATTATAAATTTTAAATTACAAATTTTAGATGGCGATTTTCGATTAAAGTTTACATTAACAATAATTTAGAATCTAAAATTTAAAATCTAAAATCTACTAAAATGTCAGATAACAAACCAGTAATAAGAACAGATGCACCTGCTCCGGAAGGATTTGAAGGAGAAGGGTTTTTCGCAACGAAACTGAGCAGTGTAATCGGGATGGCGAGAAAATTTTCTCTTTGGCCTTTACCATTTGCAACCTCTTGTTGCGGTATTGAGTTTATGGCTACGCTGAATCCAACATACGATGCTTCCAGATTTGGTATGGAAAGAAACTCTTTCTCTCCAAGACAGGCAGATATGTTGATGGTTTGCGGAACAATATCCAAAAAATTAGGACCTGTCCTGAAAGAAGTATACACTCAGATGGCAGAACCGAAATGGGTAGTTGCAGTTGGAGCCTGCGCTTCCAGCGGTGGTATTTTTGATACGTATTCTGTTTTACAGGGTATTGACAAAATTATTCCGGTAGACGTTTACGTTCCGGGATGTCCTCCGAGACCGGAACAGATTATTGAAGGCGTAATGCAGGTTCAGGCTTTAGCAGAAAGCGAAAGCATCAGAAGAAGAGATATGCCTGAATATCAGAAATTACTAGATTCTTACAATATTAGCAACTAACGGAATGACAAACGAATTTGTATTAGAAGCAATTACAAGAGAATTTCCGGAGTCTGTTATTGCAAGTTCAGAGCCATATGGAATGCTGACGATTGAGGTAAAAAAGGAAGACCTGAAGAAAATCGTTCACTATCTGAAAGATTCATCACTGGAAATCAATTTCCTTACCGATGTGTGCGGAATCCATTACCCTGAGTTTCCGGAAAAGGAAATCGGCGTGGTTTATCACCTGCACAACATGATGACGAACTTCAGATTACGTCTGAAAATATTCATGTCCAGAGAAAACATCGAGGTAGATTC
>NZ_JBBCQL010000015.1:0-34408 GCF_037149975.1 Chryseobacterium sp. VD8
TCATTAATGGTGTTTTACCAAAAATCAACCGCCATAAAACATTAAGATTAAGAGAAGCGTTCCATCCTTTGCTGTTTTTAAGAAATAAAGCGGAAAATAAAACGATCTATCCTCAAACGCTGAGTTTAACGGAACACAACAGAATCATCTGTATTTCCGGACCGAATGCGGGAGGAAAATCTATTACGCTGAAAACGGTTGGTCTGCTTCAACTGATGATCCAGAGCGGAATTCTGGTTCCTACCCATCCAAAATCAGAAATGTTTTTCTTTGATAAGATCATGACCGATATTGGGGATAATCAGTCGATTGAAAATCACCTTTCAACGTATTCATCAAGATTGAAGAAAATGTCGGGAATCATCCGTGAAGCAGAAGCCAATACGCTTTTACTGATTGATGAATTCGGTACAGGTTCCGATCCTGAACTCGGAGGTGCGTTAGCAGAAAGTTTCCTTGAGTTTTTCTATGACAAAAAAAGTTTTGCGATCATTACAACGCACTACACCAATATTAAACTTGTCGTAGAACAGCTTCCGAATGCTCAGAATGCAGCAATGTTATTCAACGAAGAAACATTGGAACCGATGTATAAACTGGAAGTGGGACAAGCGGGAAGTTCATTTACTTTTGAGGTGGCGGAAAAGAATAAAATACCGAGATTTATTATTCATTCTGCCAAGAAAAAGGTGGAGCATGATATTGTAAATCTGGATAAAACGATTGTAAAGCTTCAGCAGGAGAAATACGAAGTGGAAAAACTTAAAACCGATCTTGCGGAAAGAAAGGAATCTGTAGAAGATAAGCGCGATAACCTTCAGAAACTGAATGAACAGCTTCAGCAGAAGCTATTTAATTTCCAGAAATTATATGAAGAAGAGCATCGTAAACTGCAGTTCGGGAACAAAATTGAGGCTTTTATCGACAGCTACGTAAAAGGAAAGTCCAGAAAAGATGTGGTAAAAGATTTTGTAAAAATTCTTGAGCAGGAAAAATTCAGAAAACTGGGTGCAGATAAAGATGAATCTAAACGTCTGCAGGTTGTGAAAAGGAAGATTACCCAACAGCTTAAAAAGGAAGAAATAATTGAAAAAATTACGGAAACCAATGAAAAACTGGAGGAAAAACGCAAAACCGACCGCGCTCTCTGGATGAAAGTCGGGCAGCGCGTCCGTATTTCCGGCAGTACAAGTGTGGGAACGATTGAAAAAATTTCACGGAATAAAGTGATCGTAAATTACGGAACATTCAAAACAACAATTGACGCAGACGAACTGGAAAGAATTTAAATGATAACGGTAAAAACTCATATCAGTTTTAAGGATTTTCTGATGTTTCATCTCAAAAGTTCCTTAATAAGGCTAATTGCTTTTCCTTTGCTGATTTTGCTTTTCTTTATTGTGAAACTGTGTGCGGATGGCAATTCTGAACAGGAAATTTTGCTTTCGGCTTCAATGTGGCTCGGAATTATGTTTCTGTTTATCGTGATCCGGTCTTTTTTAAGACTGAGATTTGCTTTCAGCTCCAATAAAAAGATTCAGGAACCTATTACGTACATTTTTACGGAAGGAGAAACTTTTGATGCAGAATTTGCATGGAATACGGTTTATAAAGTGAAGGAAAATAAAGAATGGTTTCTGATCTACCAAAGCGCACAGACGATGAATATGGTCCCGAAAAAGTATTTTACAAAGGATCAGATTACCGGATTGCGAAGAATGATTACAGAAAATAATGTAAAAGCAAAACTCAGAAAAGAGTAATCTGCTTACAAAATATCTTATGAGAGCGTCTGTTCAGGACGCTCTTTTATTTTAAATTTTATATTTTTACCCCAAACAATAATTTATGAAGACTTTAAAAATGCTGTCCGACTTTCTGCCGATACCAAGCTATACCGTAATTATCCTTTGTTTTTTATTTCCCTTTTTCCTTGTGAAATGCGGTAACGTTACTTTAATGTCTGTAAAGGGAACTGATCTGATAACGGGAGTTTCTAAGCAAAAAATGGACGAAAGAATGAGAGAAAGCATTAAAAAAAGTTCTCCTTACGCATCTTCCGTAAGCAATCAGGAGGATCGTCCGTCTTCATCCGATGATTCTCAGAAAGAAAGTGACAAAGGAGATATTTCGCCGAATCTGTTTGTTATTCTTTCTTTTCTAATGGCAGTTGCCGGAATTGCTGTGCAACTGATGAAAACCATACAAAACAAATCTCTTTATCATCTTGGATTTTCTGTAACCGGACTTCTTGGTTTTTTAGGATTTTATCTCAGTTTTAAAGCAAAAATGGAAGATCTGGAACATACTACAGGAATGGGAATGGATGGAAAAATAAATATTGCGTACAGTTTCGGAGAAGCTTTTTATATTGCTGCCGCTTTATTTTCAGTTGTTTTTCTTTTCTTTGGAATCTATTCTTATCTGTTTTTATCAAAAAAGATATAGAGAAAATTTAGCGATATTTGGTTATCAGACAGTACACATACAAAAACTAAGAGCTTAAAAATGCTTCAGTAAAAGCTTTGTAACTGCCTTTGGTGACTTTGGTGGAATTCAAAATTAATTTAAACAGATATATGGTTAAAAATATAAGGATTCTCTGGATTTTCTATGTAAAATTACTGATTCCTGCTGTTCTCTTTTCTTTGCTGATGAATATCCCGCTTGGTTTTACTACTGCCAATTTCGGATTATGCTTCTTATTATTTCTTCCGGCTTTTCATTATCTCATCTATGAATTGAGACTAAAACATGAATATTATTTTTTTGCCAATTTCGGGTTTTCAAGATCATTTCTCTGGATCTTTACTTTTTCATTAAGTGTAATCATTAATATATTTACAAAACTGATATGAGCAGATTACATATTGACAGCCTTACCAAATCTTTTAATGAAAAGAAAATCCTAAGAGATATCTACATCAGTTGTGAAACGGGAAAGGTTATCGGTTTGCTGGGAAGAAACGGTACGGGAAAATCTACTCTTTTAAAAATTATTTTTGGAACAGAGAAAGGCGATTCTCAGTTTGTAAGAGTGGATGATAAAATTTTACAAAACCAAATGGACAGGAAAGGAAGGATTGCTTATTTACCTCAATACTCATTTCTGCCGAAAGGTATTAAAATAAAAAACCTGATCTCCCTTTTCTGTACTAAAGAAAACGCGGATCAGCTTTTTAAATCAGATCTGCTAAAACCTTTTTTGAATACAACTCCACGAAACCTTTCAGGCGGCGAGAAAAAAATTGTTGAGGTTATTTTAATGGTCTATTCCGATTCGAAATTTGTTCTTCTGGATGAACCTTTTAACGCTTTATCACCGAAAATGATTTCTGAAATTCAAAAATTGATCAAAGAACAGTCTCAGCAGAAGGGATTTATTATTTCAGATCACCGTTATCAGGAGGTTTTGGATATTTCAGATGAAATTTATCTGCTTTCTGATACGTATCTGAAGCAGATTAAAGATTTTAAAGAATTGCAGCAGTATAATTATCTTCCGAAGAATATTTAATTTATATATTTGAACTTTCAAAAAAATTTTCATGATGGTTTCCGGAAAAAAAGCTTTTTATCTTTCAGTGTTCAGTATTTTTTCTTTTGCTTTTGCGAAGGGACAGAATAAAGTGCCTTTCGGCGTGGTAAAAGCAGAGGAAGGTTATGCCATGGTGCGTGTCCATAAAGACGATTACCGAAAAATAATTGACAAGATCCGTATGAAAACCGGAGATGTTTTTATTTACGAAAAACCTGCACCGGGAGAAACAGAATGGATCTGGATAAAATATCCTGAAAAAGAAGACACCGAAAAACCTTTCGTAAGATACGACAGCATCACCAAGGAAGGAATGGTGAATAAAAACCGTATTGTTTTCGTTGATAATTTACCAAAATTTACGCCTTCTAAATCGAAAAACGGAAAGTCTCTGATTTTTACTGATGATACCAATCCTAAAATTCCCGGAAACCAGAGAACAAAAGTTATCATTGATGTTTATCCTTCTTATGCACAAATCAAAAAGCAGGAAAAAGATTCTAACGGAAACATTATTAAAATAGACAAGGTAAAAGCCTGGGGCGTAGGAAAAGAATTGCCGGAAGGTTTAATGGAAATAAAATCTGTACGCGTTCAGCAACCCGGAAGAGGTTCTGTTTTTGTAAGAGATGCCATTAAAAATATGTTTCAGCCTTCCATGGATTTTGAAAATGTGGGCGTAACCGCTATCGATAACGATCATATTTTTCTTTATATGATCAACGGTTCGGGCGAAAACCGCTATACAACGATCTGGACAATCAAGCAGGGAAAAGCTGAAAGCCAGATCATTTATAAAACTCCTGAATAATTCATCAATAATCATTATTTTTGTCATCGAAAAGTGTGACTTTAGATTTTATAAGCTTATCACTTTTCAGGAAACTGGTTTTGCTTAACTGCAGATTAAAAGGGAATCGTGTGAAAATCACGAACTGTCGCGCAACTGTAAGTAACGGAATTCTTTATTAAAAATCCACTGTGCAAAGTCATGGGAAGGAAATAAAGAGGTTACAAGTCAGGAGACCTGCCTTTTTCTTAACAACAAAAAACTTTCGCGATTTGAAGTTTATTGATCTAATGGATACTCAGAGATTTCTGTCTCTGCTTTTTCTGTTGTTCCGATATTTTCATTTCGCTTTAATAATAATGATATATGACTACAGAAGAAAGAATTGAAGCATCCGAAACCCGAATTTTTAAAGCGGTTTTCCCGAACACAACCAATCATTACGATACTCTTTTCGGAGGTACGGCGATGCAGCTAATGGATGAAGTGGCTTTTATTGCAGCAACAAGATTTGCAAGAAAACGCGTGGTAACCGTAAGCAGCGATAAAATTGATTTTAAAAGATCTATTCCCGCAGGAACGATTGTGGAATTAATCGGAAAAGTTGTCCATGTAGGAAAAACAAGCATGAAAGTAAATGTAGAAATTTTTACGGAACAGATGTATTCTTATGAAAGGGAAAGAGCGATTGTAGGAGATTTTACTTTTGTAGCGATTGATGAATTTAAGAAGCCAATTCAAATATTATAAAAAGGCTCCGGCGACCTTCGGTCGCCGGAAACCAATATTTTCAAAATGTTCTTTAAAGCGGTTTCGGCGGGCTTTGCCCGCCGAAACCTTTATTTCAATACCTTTTCGGTTTCAAGATTTTTAATTAACAACACCTGAAAAGCTTCTCCCAGTTCATCGGAAGCCCTTACAATGGCATGTTCCAGCATATTTCTGATTTGTTTTTCCGTGACTCCGGCTTCTGTCCAGCTCTTTCCTGAAGTGTGGGAATTTAAGATAAAAGGCATAATGCGGTCAATTGCGCAGGCAAAAACAGCATCGGGAGTCTGCTCTTCTTCAAATTCCAGCCAAAGGTTAAAAAATTCAGAGCGCAGCGGTTCATCCAAAATTCCGAAGATCTTCTGAGCCGAAACTTTCTCTCTTTCAAATTTTCCGACCATGGCAGCTTCATCAAATATAAAAGTATCCCCTGCTTCAATTTCAACCAAATCGTGAATCGACAGCATTCTGATCACTCTCAAAAGATCAATATCGGCTCTGTTTTTCGCATAAGGAAACAGAATCTGAGCCAGAATGATAATCTGCCACGAATGTTCTGCTGTGTTTTCCCTTCTGGAATCATCTGCATTATAATTTCTTCGCTGTACATTTTTCAGGGCATCAACAGCCAGAATAAAATCGATTTCCTTTTGTATCTTCATATTTATTTTGTTTAGAATTTCATCATCCATTTTTACGGGATTGATGATAAAAAAGCAGTACAAAAATAAGACTTTTGACTGTAAACCTATTTTAATTCACAGATTAGTATTACATTTATTTAAATATTATGTATGACGCCAAATTACAATTATCCTGCAGAAATCAAAGGAAAACGAAAACTGTATTCTCTTTTTTACGGAGTAAATAATCCCTTGGAAGTAATCAGTGGAAATCATGCCATTGCAGGAGATACTTATTACCTTAAAGCTACTTTAACGAATAAGAATTTTATCTTTTCTCAGGATAAGGAATTCATCGAATATATTTTAAAACAAAACCAGAAAAATTATTTTAAATCTGATATCCAGTCCGTTACTTTAAGAAAATATCTCGGGAAAGGACTGCTTACCAACAATGGAAAAGACTGGCTGAAACAAAGGAGACTTATACAGCCCGGTTTTAGTAAAGCTAAAATTGCTGAACTTATCTCTATCATGAACGAAGAAATAAATAAAGCTTTTACGCCTTTTCCTGATGAGCCTGAAATTGATCTGCATGATTTTTTCCACACCCTTACTTTTAATATTGTTGCAAAAACACTTTTCAGTTCGGATATTGATGAAGAAAGCGTAAAAGAACTTGGGAAAATTATTACAGAAGTTCAGGAAGTTTTTGCCAAAGAAGTAAGAATACCTTTCTATTCACAATTCTTGAAAAGTATCGGTGTCATCGATAAAATGATAAAGAAAAGTACTGAAGCCAAAAATATTATTCAGAGTGTTCTGGATAAACGCAGAAATTCGAAGGAAGAAAAAAATGATTTGCTGGATATGCTTATTCAGGCGAGATATGAAGACACGCAGCTTCCGATGTCTGATGAACAGCTTATTGATGAAATGCTCATTCTTTTCATTGCAGGACACGAAACGACAGCCAATGCATTAAGCTTTATCTTTTTTGAGATCAGTCAAAACCCTGAAGCTGAACAAAAGCTGAAGGCTGAAATTGTCGCAGAAGGAGTAAACGCTTTCGGGACAGAAAGCTTAATGAAAAAATCTTATACCACAAATATTATCAAAGAAGCAATGCGGCTGCATTCTCCGGCATGGGCAATCGACAGACAGGCTTTAGAAGATGATCATTTTAAAAATTATTCATGGCAAAAAGGGACTTTCATTATTCTTTACATCAGCGGACTTCATAGGAATCCAGAATATTGGAACAGCCCGAATTCTTTTATTCCGGAACGTTTTGATGATGAAAATGCTAAAAATTTCGCTTATTATCCTTTCGGAGCGGGACCGAGACTCTGCATCGGAGAACACTTTGCCATGATGGAAATGGCACTTATCGTCCGTAGATTCTATAAAAGCTACACTTTTAGATCATATCATAAAGAATTACAGAAAAAAGCTTTGGTTACCTTAAGAACAGTGAGCTTAAAAGGTAAAATTATTAAAAATTTAACCTGAATTTGCTAAAATTCATATTTCTAAAATTTTCCAGTAAAAAATAATTAAACTGATTATCAATTAGTTAAATATTTTATTTGAATTTTTTCACTACTTTGTATTGCATAATACCATTTTATTTACATATCTTTGTAATGTAAAATCGAAACAGGTACAACTAGCTAGGTCCCGGGTTTCGAAAATTATACAACTAATTAACAAAACTTATTAAAGATGAATACTGAAAATACCAAAGCGCAAATGCGAAAAGGAATTCTGGAATTCTGTATTTTAAGTCTCATCAATCATCGTGAAATGTACGTTTCCGACTTAATAGATGAACTGAAAAAAGGAAAACTGGATGTCGTAGAAGGAACACTATACCCTCTTTTAACAAGATTAAAAAACGGTGAGTTCCTTTCATACAGATGGGAAGAATCTACGGGAGGACCACCCAGAAAATATTACCAGATTACAGAAAAAGGTAAATTATTTTTAGATGAACTTCAAAATACCTGGAACGAATTAACCAATTCAGTCAACCAAATCACTCAAAAAAATTAAAAACAAAGCTATGAACAAGACACTCTCAATAGGACTCGCAGGTTTTTCTTTTACCATAGAAGAACACGCATACATAAAACTTAGCGATTACCTGAATGCTCTGAGAAGCTCTCTGGACGCTTCGGAAGCAGATGAGGTAATGCATGACATAGAAATCAGAATGGTAGAAATCTTCAAAGATTCTATGGCAAAACGTGAAGTAATTAACGACTCGGATGTAGAAAGAGTAATTGCACAGATCGGAAGCCCTGAAAAAATCGAAGAGCAGGAAGAAGCATATTATTCTGAGAAAAATACAAAGAAAACAGGAACTTCCGGAACCGGATATTCTGATAAAAAACAGTTGTTCCGCGATCCTGAAAGACAAAAAATTGCCGGTGTTTGCGCAGGTTTAGCACATTATGTAGGAATGGACATCACTGCGATGAGAGCGATCTGGCTTGGTGTTTTCATCTTGGGAATCTTCACGGCAGCCGTTTCTTCAACCTTGGTTTTCTTACTTTACGTTATTCTTTGGGCAGTTTTGCCAAAAGCAGAAACCGCAGCAGATTTCCTGAAAATGAAGGGAAAGCCTATGAACTTCGACAATCTTAAGAATGAGTCTAATAAATTGGTACAGTTTGCCAATGAATCTACTCAGAGGGTCGGAGAAATCTATATCGAAAACAAACCCTACATCAACAACGCCGGAAGCGGACTTTGGAATGTACTACGGTATATTTTAGGCGGTATTTTCGGGTTTATGTCTTTGTCTTGTCTCATCGGAGTATTTGTAGTATTCGGTTTTATGGGAGCAGACAGCGATTTCCCGCCGGTAAGCCAGATGAATTTTTATTTTGATAACGATAATATGAAATACATTCTTATGGCACTGATTACTTTAGGAAGTTTATTGCCTGCGATGTTATTCGGATTATTAAGCATCAAATTAATTTCTCCTAAAACAAAACTGAGAAATACAGGCTGGGTAATCGGAGCATTGTTCCTTGCACTGATCACTTTAGGAACTTACTTCGGATTCAGCATGGCAAAAAGAGAAATGTTCCTGAAAGGTCATAAGGAAGATACGGAAGAAATTGCGATCAACACACAATCCGACAGTATTTATGTAGATTTCAAACAGGTTTCTATTCCTCAAAACTTTAAAGGATATGATGATGACCTTTATTCAGACAAAGTTTCCGTATACGAAAGAGACTGGATGCATGTGGATGTAACGAGAAAAGCAGACATCAAAACACCTTATTTAATCATTAAAAAAGAAGCTAAAGGATACAATCTTCCATTAAATGTAAGCGTTCCTGTAGAAGTGGTGAATAACAGAATTGTTCTTCCGAACTACATCAAATACCCTTACGAACACCGTTTCAGAGATTACAGCATAGATTATGAACTGGTACTTCCTTTAAAAACCGTAGTGATCCCTGTGAAAAAAGACGGAATCAGCTTCGACGGAGATCTTAACGCAGACGGAATTAATGATGACGATCAGGAAAGAGACGAAGACGGAAAAATTAAAATCGAAAAAAATAAAATTACCGTAAATGGTTCTACGATTGAATACAATTCTGATGATGAAGACAGCATTATCGTTAACGGAAAAAAAGTTCCGAGCAATAAGGCAGATCAGGTAATCGATTCCATGAAAAGCAGCATCAAAAAGATGAAAGGAGCCAACATCGACTTCAAAGTGGATAAAGATAAAAACGAAATTTCCATACAAACCAAATAACTAAACTGCAGAGAGTGGCAGAAGGTGTGAATGAATAACACAACCGTTTGAAATTCACACTCTTCTTCTCTCACTGAAAACGAAAAAATATAAAGATTTTGTTCGCTGTTTCAATAAAAATCTTTACATTTGTGTAGTAAAAAATTAAAACCAAAACACTCAATAAAAATTCAATAATCATGGTACAACTGGCACTAGAAATTGTAATGAAAATTGTTGATTTAATCAGCAGTCTGTTTTAAGAGCGATAATATTTCAATATATTTGTAAAGTATAACCACTTTGGTTATACTTTTTTGTTTTTAATCTAAACTATATGAGAAAGCTGATCGGCAAACTGCTGCTAAAATTAATGGGCTGGAAAGTCGTTCTTCAGGGCGACGAAAACGTTCTGAACAGATGTATTCTTGTAGTTGCGCCTCACACGCACAACATGGAATATATTTTAGGAAACCTATCCTACTGGTCTCTGAAAAAACCATTAAAAATTATCATCAAAGATGCACACACCAAAGCATGGTACGGAAGCGTGGTAAAAGGTCTGGGCGGAATCGGGATCGACAGAAGCCAGAAAAATGATCTGGTGAATTTCGTAGCCAAACAGTTTGAAAAAGACGATTTCAGTCTGGTCATCACTCCCGAAGGAACAAGAAGCTGGGTTCCGAAATGGAGAAAAGGTTTCTACCACATGGCTTTAGCGGCTAAAGTCCCTATCGTTCTCGCGGCAGGAGATTTTAAAAGAAAAATCATTTATCTTGGTTATACCATTCCCTACGAAAGAATTGCATCTGCACCGTTTACCGAAATTATGCAGGAAATTCAGGATTACTACATAAAAAATGATATAGTACCTAAAATCCCGGAAAACTGGAACCCGAATATCATGGGAAATGATTCTGAGGCTAAAGGTTAGGAGATGGAAGCTAGATGCTGGAAGATGAAAGTTAGATGCTAGATATTATCAAAATTACTCATTACCAATTACTTATTACTCATTAAAATATGTATATAAAAGATAAAAGCAAGAAAGAAATATTAGAATTCATCAACAACTGGGGCGGAGAAACGTTTGCCAAAACTCTGGATATTAAGTTTACAGATATTGATGTTGAAAATGAAACACTGACTGCAACAATGCCTGTTTCACCAAAAATTCATCAGCCATTCGGAATTATGCACGGTGGCGCAAGCTGCGTTTTGGCAGAAACCATGGGTTCCAGCCTGTCTAATATTTTTATTGATGGTACAAAATATTTCGGAGTGGGAACCAACATCAACTCCAACCATTTAAGAAGTAAAAAAGACGGAATCGTAACAGCCGTTGCAAGATTTATCCGAAAAGGAAAAACGATGCACGTTTCGGAAATAGAGATCCGCGATGAAAAAGGTCAGCTCATCAATCATACCACGATGACAAACAATATCATCAACCGATAAGATTTAATTTTCACTAAAAGATACCAAGCTCAAAAAAAATTTGAGCTTTTTTTATTTTCTTACTGCAACCTTTTATTTTTTCTGCATCTTATAAGAAAATAATAACCATGAAAACTTTAAATTTATTTTTATTGACCTTATTCATTTATATAAAGATTTAACTTTATCTTGAAAAGGTCTAAATTTTATGTGATGGTCCGTAATTGGTCATAATTGAAAATCTTTGAGTTCTTTGCTGAGTGAATAGTTTATGCTGAGCTTGTCGAAGCACCTTTGCAAACTTAAAAACGGTTGGCATATAAAAGAATCTTAGCGATCCTTTGCGTAAAAATTAAGCAATTATGATTAATAACAGAAAATCAAAAAATTTTAATAAAACTTCCGGTAAATAATAACTTACTATTTGTCGCGAATTAAATTATGAAGCAAAACAGCAACTTCAACTGGCAGAAAATTTATCTCGATTATTCCCCGAAACTTCTGGGAATATGCAGAAGATATATCGATGATATTTACACGGCAGAAGACATCGTGCAGGACAGTTTCATTACCGCAATTCAGAAAAACGATCAGCTGAATGATGAAAAAGCTCTGTTTGCATGGCTGAAAAAAATTGTGGTAAACAATGCGTTGCAACACATCCGCAAACACAGCAAAGATACTTTTGTAACCACAGAACCTTCGGAAATCCCAGATACCTATTCAGAAATGGACCATCATTTATCAGAAGAAAAAAACGTTTTCGTTTACGACTTCACCAGTGAAGAACTGCTGTCTTCCATCGACAGTCTTCCATCCCATCATAAATCCGTTTTCAATCTTTATTTTATTGAAAATCATTCTCATGCAGAAATTTCCGGTTTATTGGGAATTACCGTAAACACCTCAAAATCCCACCTTTTGAGAGCGAAAAAATCGGTTCAGAATTATCTGATGAAGAATTTCGTCAATCAAAATACACCGAAGAAAAAAATGGCGCAACTGCTTGTTGTTTTCGGACTTGGAGGATTGCTTTGGGCGCAGACTTTTAAAAGTAAATTTGCAGATTTTACCATTCAGCCATCAAAAAAATTGCAGATTCCTTCCGATCTTAAAATTAATAACACTGCATTTTCATCATCCAATACGAGTCTGAAAAAGAAAACAGTTATTGGAGGAACATTTTTGGTCATCATCATTCTGTCTGTTTTTTTCTTAAATCCGAAGAATTCTTTTTTCTCAACGAATCAGAATTCAGCTTTACCAATTCTTACAGATAATAATGAAACAGTAGGTAAAAAGACAAAAAACCACTTCGTAAATACCAATTCTGATTCAAAAGAAAAATCAGACAATAATGCTGTAAATCAGTCAGCAACAAATATAATTGAAGAGAAAAACACTGCTAAAACAGAAATAAGAGGAGATGAAACAGGATTGAAAAGCAGACCGGTTTTAAAAAAAACGGCTGCAAAAGACACCATTGAAGAAGCTCCGCAGAAAGTAATTGTCGTGAAAAAAATCATTAAAAGAGACACCGTATTTATTGAAAAATAAATTGAAAACCAGAATATGTCCTTCCAAAAAATAATACTCCTTTTTCTCATCCCCTGTGTCAACTTTTCGTTTGCACAGAAAATCAGGAAAAAGAAAATAGATACGGTTTACGTTTACGAAAAAGTAGTCGTTTATGATACCGTATATCTCATGAAGCCTTTAAAATTCAGGCTGAATGATGTTGTGATGAAAACACCAACCGTTCAGGAAACGAAATTTGTGACGGATGTATACAAACAGGAAATCGACAAACAGAGGGCTTCAAGAAGAGCAAGATTGCGAAAACCGGCGACCTTTCAGTACGGAATTGAAGGCGGATTTGGCATAAAAAGTGCAAACTGGGCTTTAGAAAACAAACCGCAGTTCGGAGGAAATATCGGAATCTGGGCTTCCAAAAGTTTCTTCGATTCTCAGTTTTTAGTCTGGCTTTCTGCCAATGTGTACCACTGGAGTTCATCCTTCGATCTCGATGCCAACAAAGAAGACACCTTTCTGAACGGATATTATTTTACCGAAAATAATCAGCCGCTTCTATTTCAGAAGTTTAATAATGAACATTTTGAGTTTGCACTTCAGCTTAAACTGATGTATAACTGGAAAAACTTCCGTCCGTTTGCAGGAATTCTGCTAAATAATCAGACTTATAAAATGCAGTTTATGACTCCTGAAAATGGCGCTTTAACCAAACTGGAGGATTTTAAAAGCACACAGACCAATCTTGGATTTTCTGCGGGTCTTCAATATAGATTTTTAAGGCGTTTCATCATTTCTGCGGAATATCAGCATTATAGCATCAAAAATATTTCCTTAAAAAATCCTGACTTTGATTTTGAGATTTTTAAGACTAATAATACCTTTGCAGAAAGAAAAATCAATGTTGGAATTTCTTATATTATTTCCCGACTCTGATTTTCTAAAAAGCTTCAAACAATGATTTATTTCAAATTTCCATTCGACGAAAAACTGTATTCCACAGATGAAAATTCCGGCGAAAACCCTATCCGTTTTTATTCTTTTGATGGATTGGAACGATTGGATTTTGGAGGAAAAATTATTGAATTAAACCCTGAAAATTTTAATCAGACAGCAATTTCAAGTGATATTTTACCTGAGGATAAAAGCGGATTTGTTACCGAAACAAAGGAAGAATATTTAAAAAATCTTGAAAAAGTAATTGCGGTTATCAAAGAACATCAGCTTCCGAAACTGGTCTATTCAAGAAGAAAAATTTTCACAGATTTTGAAGAAATTGATTTAAAAGAAAGCTTTAATCATCTTTGTCAATCCTATCCGAATGCATTCCGATATATTTTTATCGATGACGAAAATTCATGGATGGGTGCTTTCTCGGAAGTTTTAGGAAAATTCAGTAAAAGAACGCACGAATTTGAAACGATGAGTCTGGCAGGAACACTTCCCGTTTCTGAAAACTGGTCGGAAAAGGAAATTGAGGAACAGAAACCTGTAACGTCCTACATCAGAAATATTTTAAATCAGTATTCTGAAAACGTCACGGAGTCTGAAACCTACGATCATATTTCGGGAAACATCAAGCATCTTAGAACCGATTTTAAAGCCAAAATTAAACCTGAAAACTTAGATCAGATTATTCAGGAATTACACCCCACTCCTGCTGTTTGCGGAATTCCGAAAGATTTTTGTAAAGAAGAAATTCAGAAGATTGAAAAATTTCCAAGAGAATTTTACGCCGGATATATTAAAATTGAGACTGATGAAACGGTACAGTATTTTGTTAATCTTCGCTGTTCAAAACTGTATAAAAATGCAGTTCATTTGTTTGTAGGCGGCGGAATTACCGCACAAAGCAATCCCGAAAAAGAATGGACAGAAACTGAACTGAAATCGGAAGCAGTTCTGAAAAATGTGGTGATTTTAAAATAATAGACTTCTTTAAATTTTTATTTGACCGAAAAAAGGCAAAAGATTCAACATTTTGTTTAAAGTAAAATGCCAGAAAACTCTATAGAGTTTTATCTATGTAGAAATCATATTCGAAAAATGTTCGGCGTTCCGTAGGAACGCTATCTTTAGAAAATGTATCGTATCATAGATATCAATCCTACGGATTGATTAATAGATTTATTCTTATTTCTACACAGATTCTGCTCCTAAAGGAGCAAAACTCTTTAGTTTAGATTTTTATTATTTGAGAGCTAAAATTCAACAAGAAACAGAAATAAAAAAGCCTCCTTCAGACTGAAAGAGGCTTTATATAAAATTGTAATTCAATTATTTTCTTACTCCGATCTTGCTCCATGTATTCATTACAAAAAGCAAAATAAGACCTATTGCCGCTGAAGCTATTGAGAAAACAAACTTCAGGTTATCCTCAGACAAAATATCCGATTGCCAGTCTAAAGCATAAAGATTAATTGCGATAAACACGATGAACAGTACCAAAAATACTTTATAAAACTTCTGCATAACTCTTAAAAATTAATGTAATTCTGCACCAGCTGCGCAAAATTCGCGGTGAATAATTTAATTGAAATCGCCAACAGGATAATTCCGAAAACTTTCGGTAAAATGGCAAGTGTCGCATCGCCCATTTTCTTCTCCAGCCACGTTGCAGATTTCAGCACCAAATATACGAAAATTGTGTTGAGAATAATTCCAAAAATAATGTTAATGTCATGAAACTCGGCTTTCAGAGAAAGCGTTGTCGTTAAGGTTCCTGCTCCTGCAACCAGCGGAAATGCGATGGGAACGATGGATGCAGCCTTTGCTTCAGACGTTTTGTTGATCTCAATTCCAAGAATCATTTCCAGGGCTATGATAAAAATCACAAAAGCTCCCGCAATTGCGAATGAATTAACATCCACACCAATAAATTTCAGAATTTTGTTTCCCACGAAAAGAAAAACAAGCATAATGGCTCCTGCGGTAATGGATGCTTTTTCAGCTTCAATCTGCCCGAATTTCTGCTGTAAACTTACCACAATCGGGATAGAACCAATGATATCAATCACTGCAAAAAGAACCATAAAACAGGTAATAATCTCTTTTATCGAAAAATCATTAAATATTTCCATTTCCTTGCAATTAATAATTTCGCAAAAATATGAAAATAAATTGATTATTTGCTAATCTTAGAATACAAATTAACGATGGAGGATAAAAGTTCGTCCATTCCTTCCGAAGATTTTATCGGAGCATATTTTTCAACCTGTACTCTCTGAATAAGATTCCTGTATTCTTCGGCAATTGACGAGCCTTTTTCTTTTTCCAGCAAATCTGTTAAATGATCAGCAGGATTTCCAGAATATTGATTTTTCACTTCCTGATCAAGCTCGTCAAAGGTTTGAAAAAACTTCTGATAATCTTCATTATCTTTAAGATTTTCCAAATAGCCAAAATAATCGTTGATGTCGGTTTTAAACTTTTCACGGATTTCATTTTCCGTTTCAGCAACTGAACCTAAAGGCATCGGAGCCTGAATTTCTTTAGACAATCTGTTTTTCTTCTGCCATGTTTTAAACAGAAGATACATTCCGAATAAGGAAAGCAAAATAGCAATATTGATAAAAAGAACGTTCCAGTGGAATTTCTTTTTTTCTTTTACTTTAAATGAAGTTGTTTTTAAAACAGGCGTATTTACCGTTTCTAAAAAAGTATTGGTGTACTCATTCACTTTTTCAACCGCTGTACGGGATTCAAGAATCTGATCATGAGAAAAAGCATTTACCGCTAAAGACTGCTGTCCAAGATCTACATACTCTTTGCTGGAAGGATCGAAAAAGGCAAACTGTTCTGTTTTAATATTAATTTCTCCCGCTTTTTTAGGAATTACAAGATAATTGGCTAATACCTCTCCTTTCATTCCTTCCGTTCCTACCGTTACGCGTGAAATGATCTTAGGAGCGAAAACTTCATAATCCGGAGATTGCGCAATTTTAGGAAGCTCCATGCTTTTAAGATTCCCTTCTCCGCTTACTTTTACCAGAACATTCATCGGTTTTTTTACTTCAACTTTTTCTTTTGAAGTATTAACAACGGTTACATTAAAATTCCCGACTGCATTCTTAAAACATTCCGGAGAACCTTCAGGAAGTTTTTTAACATTGATCTTTACTTTATTCGAAACGAGCTTGTTTTTGTTAGCATAAGAATTCAGCGAAGCCGAAACACCCGGAATATCTACATAACCCGCTTCATTCGGGAAAACCATAAACACAGCAAGAATCTGCGACGCCATATTTCCTGCATCGGAAGGATCAATCTCAGACTTGGTAAAACTTACCGGAAAAACATCCAGATTTTCCTGCTCAGGAAGATGAATGTTTCTTACTCTTCTGAAGTTATCCATGTTTTTTGAATACACTTTCAGAACAGCAATAGTAGGCTGATCCTGATACACTTCACGGTCATCAATCTCCATATTGAGATACACGTCTTTTGAAGCATTATTTGCAGCAACCGGTTTCTTTTCTACATCTTTAATAAAAATGTCAAAAGGTTCGGTTTTATAAATTTTATTATTGATGGTAATCAGGAAAGATCCGATCTTTACTTTTCCTTTCTGTTTGGGTTCAAGAGCTAATCTTGTAATAGATTGGGAAATTACGGTATTGGTTTCAGGATCTACATAACCGTTACTGGCAGAACCGCTTCCTATGATATTAAATTTTGACAAGTCCGGTGAACGTAATGGCGTTTGCTGATTATACTCACCACCATTCATTTCAAGGACAATATTCAGATTTACTATTTCCTTACCGTTATACGTTGTTTTATCGGGAGTTACAGAAAGATTTACCTGTCCGTAAGAAATTACGGAAGACATTAAAAGTAATATGTAAATAATTCTGTTCTGCATCACCAATCTTTCTCGTTGCTCTCGGGCATCGAATAAGAATTTTTATTCAAAATTCTTCTGGCGGTTTCTTTTTCCTTATCGCTTACTTTGTTGAGTATTTGATTTTCGAGACCTTTAGGGATTTTGCCTTCATTATTCTGGTTACGGTTGGGATCATTTCCCTGTCCGTCTCCTTTATTCTGCTGACCTTGTCCCTGATCCTGCTTTTGATCTTTTCCTTTTTGATCATCATTTTGCTGTTGGTCTTTACCACCGCCTCCTTTACCGGAGTTATTTTGCTGTTGTTTTTTCTGCTGGTTTTCTTTATCCTTCAGCTTGGCAATCTCGTAATTTTTTCTTGTTACTTCGCTGTACGGATTTTGTTTCAGGGACTGTCTGTAAAATTCCGCTGCCTTTTCAGGCTTGTTCATCTGCATATAGGTATTCCCCAAATTATGAAGAGCAGCTGCTTTATCCGGAAGCGTCTGAGAAAGCTTCTGAGCCGTCTCGAATTCTGCTTTTGCTTCTTCGTATTTTTTGCTTTTATATAATGCGTTTCCTAAATTGTAGTGCGCTGTAAAATCTTTGCTGTTGGTTCTGATTGCTTCCAGATACTTTACAGACGCGCCATCATAATCTTTACCGTTGAATTTTTCATTGCCTTCATAGACTAAAGTCCTGTAATTTTTCTGCCCGAAAAGATTTCCCGGAAAGACGAAAGCAATTATAAACGATAAAAAAATGATTTTAGTATTCATTATGTGCAAAATTATTCCTTTAAATGTTAATAAACAGTGTCTTATTTGTTAAAATTGGGTTAAAGTAATAGTCTGGTTATGATAAAATGTATTCGATTATCAAATATTAAAATCTCTTTTGGGATTGAATAAATAAATCAGAAAGAAGAAAAATAAAGAAACTGCCAGAAAATACTGGTAATAATGATTCGCATTTTGTGATTTCACCATGGTTTCGGATGATCCTGTTTTCTTTTTCAGAGCGTCTAAAATTCTGTCCGGAGTTTCATTGATGTTATTTCCGTCAATATAGCTTCCTCCGGTTGCATCAGCCATTTTTTTCAGCGCTTCCGTCTGTCTTTTCGAGATAACGGTCTGTCCATTGATATCACTTTTATATCCCATTAACTGTCCGAAAACATATTCCGGAACCGGAGCACCTTCTTCGGTACCGATTCCGACGGAAGTAATCATAATCCCCTCTTTTTTAGCCAGTCGTATCGCTGCATCATCATTTCCTTCGTTATCTTCACCGTCACTCAGTAAAACAACTTTTCGACCGTCTTTGCTTACGTTTTTAAATTTTTCAGCCGCGATTTTCATTCCGTTCAGAAAATCTGTTCCCTGAATCTGCATGGAGTTTGTTTCAATTCCGCTGATATAGGTTTCTGCTGAATTATAATCTGTGGTTAAAGGCATAATGGAAGTTGCCTGTCCGGCAAAAATTACCATTCCTACTTTATCACTTTTCATTTTCTGCATCGTCTGAAGCATCAGATTTTTTGCTTCCGTTAAACGACTTGGACTGATATCTTCCGCATTCATCGAATTGGAAACATCCAGCATGAAAATGACATTGTTTAATTTCTGACTGGATTTCACTTCTTCTGAACCGCTTAATAAATCGATAATCGAAAATATTAAAAACAGGGTTCCCAAAAGATAGAGCGCCGGAAAAAACTTCGTAAAACCTGATTTTTTCTCGAATAACTGCTCATGAAACTGGCTGTCTGCAAAAATTTCTCTTTTCTTTTTTTTCCATTTCAGAAAACGGATTAAAAAGGAAGCTAACAGCGGCAAAAGCAACAGCAATAATAAAAACCAATAATTTCCTAAATACCAATCCATTAACTTAAAATTTTATAAAAAACCCATCTCAGTAAAGCGTCTAAAAACAGCATACCCAAAGCAATCCACAGGAAAATTTTAAAATATTCCTGATAATTAAAAAGCTTCGCCACCTTTACATCAGATTTTTCCAGTTGGTTAATTTCGTCATACACTTCTTCAAGACTTGTATTTGATGTGGCTCT
This sequence comes from Chryseobacterium sp. VD8, assembly GCF_037149975.1. Lineage (NCBI taxonomy): Bacteria > Pseudomonadati > Bacteroidota > Flavobacteriia > Flavobacteriales > Weeksellaceae > Chryseobacterium > Chryseobacterium sp. VD8. The sequence continues at coordinate 19,346 of NZ_JBBCQL010000015.1, forward strand.
GAAATATTTTCCGCCCGTCATTTGTGCGACTTCTTTTAAAACAGGCTCATCAATTTTCACCTCGGTTTCCGTAAAGACAAGATCTCCGAAAATATCAGTTTGTGTAGGCATCAAAGCATATCCGTTGGTTCCGATTCCGATGGAATATACTTTAATTCCGTTATTTTTAGCCAGTTCCGCAGCAATTGCAGGAGGCATTGCATTTTCAATGGTATTCACACCATCCGTCATCAGAATGATGATTTTACTTTTCGCCTTGCTGTTTTTCAAATGGTTAACCGCAACGGAAAGTCCTTCTCCGATGGCAGTTCCAGGCTGTAATTCCAGAGGATTCAAATTATTAAGTTCATCTACCACAACCTGATGATCAGACGTTACCGGAACTTTGGTAAATGCTTCTCCGGAATAGGCAACGAGACCAATTCTGTCATTCGGTCTTTTATTAACGAATTTAATTGCAATATCCTTCAATGCCGTTAAACGGTCGGGCGTTAAATCCTTTGCCAACATACTCAGGGAAACATCCACAGAAAGCATAATATCAATTCCTTTTGTATCGTCTCTGTCCTGAGAGACCGTAAAAGTTCTCGGTCTTGCCATTGCAATAATCAGCGAAGAAAGAATAATATACTTCGAAATTCTCAGGATAAACATAATGAAATGAATCCCGCCGCTTTCGCCCATATTTTTTACCGTAGGAACTTTTATCCCTTTTCTTTTCTGTCGGCTTGCATCCCTGAATAACAAAGGGATAAACAGTGCGAAAAGCAACAGAAACCACGGACTGTAAAATTCAAAATCAGGCATCTTTTCTCAAGTTTTCAAATTCAAGATCTTTTGATGATCTTTTTACAAAATCTCTGATGTCGGCAAAATCTTTTTCCATGGTTGCCTGATCCGGAAATGTTTTCGCAAATTTCACCAGATCTCCTCTTAAAAATACGTCTTCCACTATTTTTTCATTTTCCTGAGAAATGGTATTGTTTTTCTTCATCACATCGATAAGGTCATCCGTTAACAAAACATCTGCCGGAACGCGGTATTGCTTTGCGATGAATTTTCGGGAAATATCAATCAGTTCAACATAAAATGAACGGTAATCTCCTTTTTCCACATATTTTTTCTTTTTAAGGGAATCCAGTTCCTTCAGGGTCTGATTTGTGGCGACAACCGGCGAATCTTTTGGTTTTCGTCCGTATTTTATGAACATAATAATCGCAATGATGAGGCAAATCACCGCGATGGCGGCTAAAATATAAAACTTATAGAGTTCCCAGTAATCTTTGGCTTCAAGTTTTACCTCTTTGTTGTTCATAATGTCATTAATCTGGTCAGTCTTCTGAGCCGTATTAATAACATCAATTTCGTAAGGAATTGTTTTCAGAACTTTTCCGTTGACTTTGAATTCCAGTTCGGGAATGGTAAATTTTCCTTCATCAAAAACAGCAAATTCAATTCTTCTGTAATAAACATCCTGAGTCTGTGCGATACTATCTTTAATTTCTTCAAAATGAAAAGGCAGCAGTTCATTCTCGCGAGCTGCAGAAACTTTTTCATTGTTCAGGTTATTAATGGTGATCACGATGTGGTTCACTTCTCCCAAAGCAACGGTTTTCTTCTCAACACTGGAAGAAAGGATCTGCGAAAAGGCATTTGCACAGATTAAAAAACAAAATATAAATAAAAGTTTTTTCAATTTTATTATTAAATTTTAATGATGAAGCAAGATTGTCATTCCGACGTAGGAGGAATCTAATAATTTCAAATAGATTCTTCACTCCGCATCCGTTACGTTCAGAATGACAAACTTACCTCACAATTTTATTTTTTCTGAAAATAGTTATACAGCAATCTCGAATAATCCGAACCTGTATTAATATTCATAAAACTTGCCGAGCTGTTGGCAAAATCTTCTTCTAAAGATTTAAGTTTCTGCTTTTTGGCTTCAGCAAAATTATATCTCCATCTTGCACTTGAAGTATTTACCCAAACCTGCTTTCCGGTTTCCGCATCATATAATAAAGTATATCCCACATCCGGAATTTCATTGTCTTTTTCATCGTAAATTCTCATTCCAAGCAACTGATGTTTTTTGGAAGCCACTCTCAGCATTTTAGAGTCATATTCATCTTCAAAATCCGAAAACAGAAATACCAAAGATTTTCTTTTGAAAATTCCCATCATGTATTCCATCGCTTTATCAATTTTTGAAATAGCAGGAACATAATCTGCTGTTAAAATGGTACTGATAATGGATAAAATATGTTTTCTTCCTTTTTGAGGCGGAATGACTTTGTACACCTTATCCGCAAACAGAATTAACCCCACCTTATCATTATTTCCCGCTGCTGAAAAACCTAAACTTGCTGCAATTTCTGCAACATATTCTCTTTTCAATTGATTTTTGGTTCCGTAATCCATCGAAGCAGAAATATCCACAACCAGCATCATCGTCAGTTCACGTTCCTCCTCCATTACTTTTACGAAAGGTTCGCGGAAACGAGCTGTTTTGTTCCAGTCGATCCTGCGGATTTCATCTCCAAACTGATAGGGACGAACTTCCGAAAACGTCATTCCCTGTCCTTTAAAAGCACTGTGATATTGCCCCATTAAAGTAGCTTCCGTCTTCTTTCGGGTCCGGATTTCTATCTGCTTAACTTTTTTTACAATATCTTTTATCTGCATTTCCTTTGTTTGAGTGTTTTAGTGTATGAGCGTTTTTTTGAGACTTTGTAAACTTCCATCATCATGCTTCCAACTTCCCTACTATTTAAATTCGATAGATACATTCAGCCATTCGTCATCAAATTTCGGGCTGTATTTTTTGTAGAAATTAATGGCAGGCTCGTTCCAGTTGAGCACCTGAAAAACCATTCCGCTGTATTGGTTAGATTTTCCGTATTCTATGGTGGCTTCAAACAATTTCTTGCCGATCTGTTTTCCTCTCAGGTTTTCCGTCACCACCAAATCTTCTAAGTACAACCTTCTTCCCTTCCAGGTCGAATATCTGTCATAATACAAAGAGATCCCGACAATTTCACCATTGAATTCTGCTACAAAAGCACCCCAAACAGGAGATTTTCCGAATCCGTCTTCAATAAACTGATCTAAAGTTAAGGTAACTTCATGCAAAGCCTTTTCATAATCCGCCAGTTCTTTAATCAGTTCCAGCATTGGTGAGCAATCTTCCTGAACTGCCTTTCTAATAATTACCTCACTCATTACGGAGCCTGAATTTTTGCCAGAATTCTGTTGATGATCTCTTCTGAAGAAATTTCTTCCGCTTCAGCCTCAAAAGTTAATCCGATTCTGTGTCTCAGAACATCTTTTGCCAGCGATTTTACATCTTCCGGAATTACAAATGCTCTTCCTTTTAAGAAAGCATACGCTCTGGAAGCAATCGCAAGATTTATTGATGCTCTCGGAGAAGCCCCGAAACTGATATAATTTTTAAGTTCAGAAAGTCCGTAATCTTCAGGAAAACGGGTGGCAAAAACCATATCCAGAATATATTTTTCAATCTTTTCATCAAGATAGATCTGATTGATCAATTCTTTCGCCGCAACAATATGTTCAAGTGAAATCACAGGTTTTACAGTAGGCTGATGCGAAGTGGAAACCATTCTCATTACAGTTCTTTCGTCTTCAAGTTTTGGATAATCAATCGTGCATTTCAGCATGAAACGGTCGCTCTGTGCTTCCGGTAAAAGATAAGTACCTTCCTGATCGATCGGGTTTTGCGTTGCCAATACCAAAAACGGTTTTGGAAGCTTCATGGTTTCGTCTCCGATGGTTACCTGCTTTTCCTGCATCACCTCCAAAAGAGCTGACTGCACTTTCGCTGGTGCACGGTTGATCTCATCCGCCAAAACGAAATTTGCGAAAACAGGCCCTTTTTTTATGGAGAAATCATTGTCTTTTACATTGTAGATCATTGTTCCCACAACATCTGCAGGAAGAAGATCCGGTGTAAACTGAATTCTGGAAAATTCTCCGTGAACCGCTTCAGCCAGAGTTTTTATCGCCAGAGTTTTTGCCAGTCCCGGAACACCTTCCAAAAGAACGTGACCATTGCCCAAAAGACCAATCAGAAGACGGTCTATCATATATTCCTGTCCAATAATAACCTTGTTGATTTCCTGTCTCAAAAGAGAAAAAAAGTAGTTTGCTTCTTTTACCTGCTCCGTCAATTGACGAATATCTTCAGCTTGATTGATCTCTGACATATCTTGATTTAAAATAATGGGTAAATTTCCAATAAATACTTGCATTAATCAACACAAAAAATGCCATTTTTGAGTTAAAGTTTGTTAAATATTCCAGCATTGATGCAGGATCCTGAATAGATGAAGGCTTAAAACTCAATACAATCAATATTATTTTTCTTAAAAATATATAAATTTTGCTTTAATCCACCGTTCAAAAATTGTCATTTTCAGTTTATTAAACTATTTTTGGAGATTAAAATTTTTGCAAAATGAATTATCATTTTCAAGCACACAGACAAGTAAGAAAAAACCTTCTGGATATTCTGCAAAACACTTCTCACGAAGATCTTTTACTGATTCCGGACGGTTTCAACAATAATCTTTACTGGAACATTGCTCATACGGTTGCTACACAGCAGTTGCTGCACTATTATCTAAGCGGAAATCCTTTCAGAATTGATAAATACTGGATCGAAACTTATAAAAAAGGAACGCTTCCGAATCTGGATGTGCAGAAATCTGAAGTGGAAGATCTGGAGTTTTTATTAACCGAAACGTCAAAAATCCTGATGAAAGATTATGACAGCGATTTCTTTTCAGATTACACGCCTTACACCACAAGTTTTGGGCTGGATCTGAAAAGTATTCAGGATGCCATTATTTTTAACAATATGCACGAAGGTCTGCATTATGGCTATGCTTTGGCGCAGAAGAGAGCTATTTTAGGGGAAAAAGGAAGATAGTACAACTGAATTTTGCTTCGCAAGTTAATCGTGAAAAGTGATTTTCAATAGAATTGAACTGACTTACGAAGTAAATGGGCAATTTATAATTTAAAATATCAAAATGACAGATAAAAAAGATGACTTCATTTTCGGATTACGTCCCGTAATTGAAGCTATAGAAGCGGGAAAAACAATTGACAAGGTGTTTGTGCAGAATGCATTGCAGGGACCTATTTATGCTGAACTTAAAGCCATTCTGGCGAAAAATAAAATCCGTCCCAATTACGTTCCGGTAGAAAAGCTGAATCGTTTTACGAGAAAAAATCATCAGGGAGTGGTTGCTTTTATTTCAGATGTTCCTTTTCATAAAGTTGAAGATGTGGTTCCTCAATTGTTTGAAGACGGAAAAACTCCTTTTTTATTGATTCTGGACAGATTAACAGATGTAAGAAACTTTGGCGCCATCTGCAGAACCGCAGAATGTGTAGGAGTAGATGCGGTGATTATTCCCGAAAAAGGAGCAGCGCCGATTAATTCCGATGCGATAAAAACTTCCGCAGGAGCTCTTTATAATGTGAAAATCTGTAAAGCTCCGAATCTGGCTCATGTGGTAGATTTTCTTCAGCAAAGCGGAATTTCGGTATTTGCAGCAAGCGAAAAGGCTGAAAAATTAATTTATGATATTGATTTTACAGAACCCTGTGCAATCGTGATGGGAAATGAAGAAACAGGAATTTCCAAAGAGGTTCTTCACCATTCTGACGAAAAAATAAAACTTCCGATCGAGGGAAAAACACAGTCTTTAAATGTTTCTGTTGCGTGTGGAGCGATTTTATATGAAGCAGTGAGACAGAAATTTATGAAAGCCAATTAATTCCATTAACATTTAAAAATTTACAATGAAAAACATAGCAGCTTTAGCGCTTATCTCAACCATAGCCATTGTTTCGTGCAACAAAAAAGAAACGGCAAAAATTACCAAAGTGGATCCTAAAACAGGAAAAACAATTACGGTGGAAGTTCCGGCAGATTCTGTAGCGAAAGTGGAGGAAAATCCGGCGATTAAAGATTCAGCGGGAGTATATACGCAGACTTTTAAACTGGAAAAAGGTAAAACCTATCCTTTAACAACGTATCAGAGAGACACGAAAACAATGACCGATCCTCAAGGGAAAACTCTGAACGGAACGAGCGAATCTACCGATGAAATGTCTTTTATGGTGAATGATATTAAAGGAAATGTTTATGATATTACTTTAAATTTAATCGCTAAAAGAAGTTCTCAGACAGCACAGGGAAAAACAATTGTAGTAGATACAAAACTTCCGATCCCGAAAGAGGATGATCTGAAGATGATCTGGAATATCAACAGAGCATTGACAGGAAATAAACTGAACATGAAGATGGACACCAAAGGAAATGTAATTTCAATTACAGGTTTTGATGCCGTTTACACTAAAGTTGCCAATTCTGTAGGATCATTGATCAAAGATAAAAACCAGAAAGAGAGCGTAGTTGCAAGTCTTAAGGAATCTTTCAACGAAAAAGTTCTTAGAGATCAGTTCAACAAAAACTTAACGATTATTCCTAAAAAAGGTGCAAAAATCGGAGAAAAATGGACGAACAGCGAAAATGCTGATGCACAGGGAAATATTAAAGTGACCTCTCACTACATTCTGAAAAGCGTAGGAAACGGTGTGGCAGAAATTTCTGTAACCGGAGGAATTCCAAAGAAAGTTAATAAACAGAATCAGGGAGAAGTTACCCACAGCTTAAGCACGGAACTTACGCAGAACGGAACGATTACGTTCGACCAGAATACAGGATGGATCAAAAACCAGAATATTTCTGTAAAAACGACACAGATTGAAAGTATTTCAAACGGAAAAGAAACCCAGTCTATGACGAGCGTTTCCAATTCTTCCGTAATGGTAAATCCTTCTGCTAAATAAAGCAGAACTTTTTAAAGTTGAAATGTCGGAGCGTAATAACGGCTTTGAACATTAAACCTTAAATATTTTTATTATGATGAAACATATTTTTGAGTTTGTACTCGCAACGATTATCATCTATTTTGTGTGGAATATTCTGAAGAGAATCTTTTTCAGAAAATTCCACAGCTATCTGTCTAACCAGAACAGAAACGAAAACAGAAAGGAGCAGGACATCAGAAACTCAGACAATACGAAGAAAAAAATCAACTGGGATGCAGAAACCGTTGATTATGAAGAGGTAAAAGAAAACAACAGCAAAAGGTAACAATTCCGAAAATATTTAGATAATAACCATCAACATGGCGAAAAATAAAAACCTGATTTATATTGCAATTTCATTAGTTGTATTTATCGTTTTAGCATTTTTATACTCCACTCCTGTTTTCACGGGAAAGCAGCTTTTCCAGCATGATATCGTGCAGTATCGGGGCGGTGCAAAAGAACTTCTCGATTACAGAGCCGATACCGGAAAAGAAACCTACTGGAGCGATTCCATGTTTGGAGGAATGCCGACGTATCAGATGGGAAGTCAGTTTAACGGAGACATCATCAAAAAAATCGATTCCAAACTGAATTTTCTGCCAAGACCGGTTAATTATCTTTTTCTTCTTTCCGCAGGATTTTTCCTTTTGGGAATGGTTGTGGTAAGAAACTGGAAATATGCTCTTTTGGGAGCTACTTTTTTCGGACTTTCCACCTATTTTTATATTGCCATCGCAGCGGGACACAACGGAAAAATCAATACCATTGAATATTTCGCACCGCTCTTAGCCGGAATTTTACTCGTTTACATCCGGAAACAATACGTTTGGGGATTCATCGTCACTACCCTATTTATGGGGCTTCAGATTGCTGCAAATCACCCTCAGATGACGTATTATCTATTTCTGGCGTTAGGATTTTTATTCCTTTCTGAGCTGATAAGAGGTATTCTGAAAAAAACGCCAATGAAACACTTCCTGATTTCATCGGGAATTGTTGCCGCTTCATGTTTAATCGGAGTCGGAATGAATTCTCAGAGAATTATGGCGAATTCAGAGTACATCAAAGAAACCGTTCGTGGAAAACAGATCCTTACAAACAGCAGCAATACAGGCGGAGATTCCGGGATGGATAAAGAAAGTATGCTGATGTGGAGCTACGGAAAACTGGAAACTTTAAACCTTTTCATCCCGAGATTAATGGGAGGCGGAAGTCAGGAACCGGAAGGAAAGGAAATGATGGCTAAAATTCAGGAATTGGTTCAGGAAAACGTAAGTTCACAAGCTGAATATGACAGAATTTCCAAAGGTTTCGGAAATCTAACCTATTGGGGAGATCAGCCGGGAACTTCGGGACCTGCTTATCAGGGAGCTATTGTTTGTTTTCTTGCGCTTTTAGGATTCTTCATCGCATGGAAAAAATACCGCTACTGGATTTTAGGGGCTTCTATTCTTACCGTATTTTTAGCTTGGGGAAGTAATTTTATGGCACTTTCCGACTTTTTCATCGATTTCGTGCCGTTTTATAATAAATTCAGAGCACCTTCTTCTATTTTGGTGGTTGTAGAATTATTATTTCCTTTAATTGCGATCATCGGATTATACAGATTCTTCACAGACCAAACACTCACACAGGAATACAAACAAAAAATACTTCTTTACGTAGGCGGCGGAACTTTAGGATTTGTATTGATTTTACTGGTTTTCGGAAAATCTCTGTTAGGATTTCATACCGAAAACGAAAAAACTTATCTTCCTCCTTTCCTGTTAGATTATCTTATAGATGAAAGATTTAAATTATTCAGAATTGATGCTATTAAAGCATTTATTTATGTTGCTATTGCAGTTGCTGCTTTATTTCTTGTTTTAAAGCAAAAGCTGAATCAGAATATCGCTTTGGTAATTATTGGAGTAGTCAGTTTATTCGATCTTTGGACAGTTAACAAACGTTATCTGAACGATGACAATTATGTGGATAAAATCTTTGCCGAAAATCCTTTCCAGACGGAAAGCTCCGATCTGATGGCTGAAAAAGTTCAGGGAAATCCGAATCTGGAACCTATTTTAGCGAATGTAAATGTGAACAAAACATTAGAAACCATCGCTGAAAAAGACAAGACGCATTACAGAATTTTCAATAATATTTTAGGAACATTCAGCGAGACAAACACTTCTTATTTCAAATCTTCCATCGGTGGTTATCACGCGGTAAAACTGAGAAGATACGATGATGTAATCAACGAATATTTCCAGATCATGGATTCTGTAAAAGTTCCGAATATCCTGAATCTTCTGAATGCAAAATATTTGGTTTTAGGAGGTCCTGAACAACCTCAGGCAATGCCTAATCCAAAAGCCAACGGAAACGCATGGTTTGTAAGCGATCTTAAATTCGTAGAATCTCCGAATCAGGAAATCAAAGCAATCGGAACCATCAACAGCAAAAGAACCGCTGTTATTTCAATAGACGATAAGAAATACTTTGACGGAAAACCTGTTCAGGCAGACTCAACAGCCTTCATCAATTTAACGAAATATCAACCCAACGAACTGGAATTTAAATCGCAGTCTAAGACTCCGCAATTGGCAGTTTTTTCTGAAATTTATTATCCTCACGGCTGGAAATTCTTCATCGATGAAAAAGAAGTTCCTTACATCAAAGCCGATTATCTTCTTCGCGCCGTTCACGTTCCTGCGGGAAATCACAATGTGAGAATGGTCTTCGAACCGGAAGTTATTGAAAAAGGAAAATGGATTTCATTAATCTGCTTCGGTTTATTTATTCTGTTAAGTGGTTTTGGGATTTATTTTCTTTACCGCAAAAGAGACAAAAGACAAATGGAAAAGATTTAGAAATTCAAAAGTTTGAAAAAGCATTGTGCTTATGATTACTCAAAAATACATTACAGATCTTACCTATAGAATTAATGGAGCTTGTATAGAAGTTCACAAGATTTTAGGCGCAGGTTTGGCAGAAATTGTATATCATAAAGCTTTAGAAAAAGAGTTTAAATTAAGGAATATCGAATACAAATCTGAGTTTCAAATTCCTGTAATTTATAAAGATGAGTATTTAAATTGTGATTTCAAATGCGATTTCCTAATTGAAGATTTAATTGTTTTGGAAATAAAAGCTGTATCTTCTCTTTTGGAAATTCACAAATCTCAGATTCTAAATTATATGAATCTACTAAAAGTACCAAAAGGTGTTTTAGTAAATTTTAATGTAAAAAATATTTATCACTTTGGTCAAGAGACATTTATTAATAAATATTTTGATCAATACGATTAAAATAGTGAATTACATTTTGTCACCTTTTGAATAGCTAAAAAATCATCATCATCTTTTGCCTCTTTTGCGGTTAAAACAATTATTAATGGAACCAAAAAAAATACTCATCATCACCTATTACTGGCCTCCGGCGGGAGGTCCAGGTGTGCAGAGATGGCTGAAATTTGCAAAATATTTACCAGAATTTGGATGGAAACCTGTGATTTATACACCGGAAAATCCGAGTTATCCTTTGCTGGATGAAAGTTTGATGAAAGATGTTCCGAAAGATCTGGAAATTGTAAAAACAAAAATCTGGGAACCTTACCAACTGGCTGAAAAGCTGAACAAAAGCAACAAAAAATTTAAAGCGGGGCAGTTTGATGTCGGTAAAAATCAAAGCTGGAAATCTAAGCTTTCGATTTGGGTAAGAGGCAATTTTTTCATTCCCGATGCGAGAGTTTTCTGGGTAAAACCTTCCGTAAAATTTCTGGAACAATATTTAAAAGAGAATCAGATTGAGGTTGTGGTAACTTCGGGACCACCCCATTCTTTACATTTAATTGGTTTGAATTTAAAAAAGAAACTTCCTAACCTAAAATGGATTGCCGATTTCCGTGATCCGTGGACAGAAATTTCTTATTACAAACACTTAAAATTGACCAAAAGTTCTGATCAAAAGCACCGTCAACTCGAAAGCGAAGTGTTAAAAAACGCAGATATTACGTTAGCAACAAGCTACACCGATGCTGAAAATTTCCGTAAAAACGGAGCTAATGCAATTTGTATTACGAACGGTTTTGACGAGTCAGACTCAAACACTCAAACACTTAAATTCTCCGACACTCAAACAAAATTCACATTAAGTTACATCGGAGTTCTGGAACAGTTGAGAAACCCTGAAAATCTCTGGAAAGTTTTGAATGATCTGGTTACAGAAAATGCTGAGTTTGCTGAAAAGTTTACCTTGAAATTTGCAGGAAGAGTTGATGATAAAATTCTGAATTCAATAAAACATTCAAACCTGAAAAATCACATTCTGAATTTAGGATATTTGTCTCATGATAAAGCGATTGAAGAAATGCAGACTTCGGAAATACTGCTCATCACCAACTTTCCTAATGATTCTTCCAAAGGGATCATTCCCGGAAAAATATTTGAATATCTGGCTACAGGAAAGCAAATCATTTCTTTTGGACCTAAAGATGCGGATGTTTCTAAAATTTTAAATGAAACACAGGCCGGAAAACATTTCAGTTATGATGATACCGAGAAGATCAAAGAATTTATTTTAGACAAATTTAAACTTTGGAAAGACGGAAATCTTTCAGAAAACAAAAAGAATATCGAGCAGTTTTCCAGAAAAAATTTAACTAAAAAACTGGCGGAAATATTAGCTTAAACATCTTCACTTCCGTTTCTATCTGAGCCTTTATTTACAGGATTTCCTTACATTTGTTGTATGGAAATTTTAGATATTCTTATCATCGGAGGCGGACCAATCGGACTGAACTGTGCATTGGAAGCGCAGAAAAATAATCTTTCTTATCTGATTGTCGAAAAAGGAACCATCGTTAATTCTCTGTACAATTATCCTTTGTATATGCGTTTTTTCTCGACTGCCGAAAAGCTGGAAATTGATGGAATCCCCTTTATTTCAACAGCGCCAAAACCCGGAAGACAGGAAGCTTTGGAATATTACCAGGGAATTGCAAGACAGCGGAATATCAACATCAATTTATATGAAAAGGTAGAAAAAGTTTCCAAAGAGAATAACATTTTCACTATTGAAACTTCTAAAGGAAAATATTCCGCAAAAAACGTCATTATTTCAACGGGATTCTATGACATTCCGAATCTGATGAATATTCCCGGAGAAGATTTACCCAAAGTAAGACATTATTATACAGAACCTTATCCGTATGCAAAACAGAAAATTGTTGTGATAGGTTCGAGCAACTCGGCGGTCGATGCTGCTCTGGAAACTTACAGAAAAGGCGCGGAGGTCACCATGATTATCCGACATTCCGAAATTTCAAAAAGTGTAAAATATTGGGTGAAACCGGACATTGAAAACAGAATTGCGGAAGGAAGTATTGCAACGCATTTCAATGCCGAATTGATGGAAATTAAACAACATTCCGTTGTTTTTAAAGATGAAAAAGGTGAATTGCAGGAAATTGAAAATGATTTTGTTCTTGCAATGACCGGCTATCTTCCTGATTTTGATTTTTTAAAAAATTCCGGAATCGAATTGCAGGGCGATTGTCTGAACCCGCTTTATCATCCTGAAACCATGGAAACCAATGTTCCGAATCTGTATTTGGCGGGTGTGATTTGCGGAGGAAAAGATACGCATCTCTGGTTTATTGAAAATTCGAGAATTCATGCGGAAATGATTGTGAAAAACATTCTTTCGAAATAATGTCATTGCGAGAAACAACGTGACGAAGCAATCTTTATCTATTTTTATTATTTATTTTTAATTGAGCATCTGTTTAGTTTTAGACAAGCTCAGTATAAAGTTTTCACTCAGTAAAGAATCCAAAGTTTTTTTAATGATTACAATTGCGGACAATAACATGAGATTGCTTCGTCGCTTCGCTTCTCGCAATGACATTAAAAATCAACCTTCATTCCCAATACAAAATTTCTTTTGGCAGCCGGATTATAATAACGGTTTCCGAAAGCATTGATATCAAAACCTAAAACATATTCTGTATTATAAAGATTCTGAATCTGAAGATATACATTGACTCTCGTTTTTTCAAAATCTACAGGAAATCTGAACTGGATATTTCCAATTAAATTTAATTCAGACCAAACAGAATTGGCATCATTCAAAGGGATTTTTGAGGTGTAAAAATGGGAATAATCTACCGAAAATTTTCTGAAAAACGTAAAATTCAGCAAACTGTTGATTGTTGTTTTGGGAACTCCGGTGATTTCATTTCCTGAAAAATCATTTCCGTTCTGCTGATAATTTTTAAATGTAAAATCGTAAAAGCTGCCCGAAAGCCTGAATCTGAAATGGCTTAAAAAGTGGTTTTTCAGATTGAAATTCTTCGACTCCATTAAAATTTCAATACCTTTTTGAACGGTTTTTCCGGAATTGACGAAGTATTCCTGTCCGGCTTCGTTCTGTCTTCTCACAATTGCATCTTTCATCCGGAAATCAAAATAATTTCCTTCTACAAAAACAGAGTTGCCGAATTGTTTCCTGATCCCGATTTCCTTGTTCCAGCCGAATTCGGGTTTTAAATTTGTATTAAACTGCTGATTTGAAGAGCGGATTTCTTCATTCGTCGGTGCAGAATTCCCCTTCCCTATTTTTCCGCGTACCGAAAAACCTTTTCCCAAAAGATAGGTGAAACCAAAATTAGGCAACCATTGATTTTTAAAATGAACTTTTCCTTCTTCATTTCGGGGATATATCCGATTCCAGTCGTAAGAATTTGAATTTAAACTGATGGAAAGATCGGTGAATAATTTTTCGCTGACATTCAGTTTCTGAGAAAGAAAGAAAAATCCTGAAGTATTTTTAATCTGATCAAAATTCTGTGGGTTTCCTTCTGTTCCTCTGTTATTATCGTAATTTTTGACCAAAATATCATTAATTCCGCCTTCAAATCCCAATCGGTAGGCTAATGAAACGGTATTCCAGTTTTTTTCGTAATTGAGATGCATTCTTAATGCAAAATTCTTTTCAAAACGGTTTTCATAATTGGTGATAAACGGATTTTCAAAATCTACGTAAGAACCCTGAATTAAAATAAAATGGGAGAATTCCGGACTGAACTGATAATCATTTGAAATCCCTGCCAAAATCATTTTATTGCGGATTCCGGCATCCTGTTCTTTTGCACCCGAAACTGTTTTGGTTGCCGGTCTTGCCTGTTTTCGGTTGATCTGCATCTGTTCTAAAGTGATTCCTCCCGGAGTTTGATAATCGAGATCAGCATACAAAATCATAGCTTTGAGCAATCCATTTTCTGAATATTGAAAATGGTCTTTTACAAAAATCTGCTTTCGCTGAACCTTCGACTGTTGCCGGTAAGAATCGGTCTGATAATAGTTCTGAAAAACCTGAAAAAAGTGTTTCCCGATGTGTTTGGAAAGATCAAAACTCTGGTTAAAGGTTCCATAACTTCCAATTGCCAGATTTGCGGAAATTTGATCTGATTTTCTGGTCTGGAGCAAAACAGTTCCGCCCGTTACGGCGCCGTAATCTCCACTTTCAGGACCTTTATACATTTCCATCCGGTTGATGAGTTCTGGAGAAACAACATTAAAATAGGTGTTTCCCGAAGCATCGGACAGAATAAAATCGTCGAGATAAACTTTCACATTCCGAACGCCAAAAGGAGATCGTAAAGTGCTTCCGCGAAGGGAAATCCTGTAACTTCCGGGAGAACGCTCTTCCATTCTGGCTCCCGCAATCTGATTGATGGATTCCAGCATTCTTTCGGACGTATTCTGGTTAAGTAAATTTTCTGAAACCACAGCAACCGCTTTTGTGGACGAAATAAAAGTTGTGGGTTTCTTGTAGGCATCGATTCTGACTTCTGAAATCAGTGCTGCGGAATCTCTTTCTTGAGAAAACAGCAGGGAAACGGAACATAATGAAAATAGAAAGCAGAGTTTTGTCATCGAATGAAGGGAAGCAAAAACTGTACTTTTCTGTGTGGGAAATATAAATTCGCAGAAGATTTGTTTAAAATACCGTGAGTTGGGCTTCAGACGAAATTGATGATGCGTTTTGGCTAAAGCCAAATTTGGTTCTTACTCCGTTACAATAAAAAGTCCGTCAACATTTTCTGTGACGGACTGAATTTTACATAGATGTCTTCTTTCGCGTGAGGGATGCGGCGGGCGGCGACGAAG
>NZ_JBBCQL010000016.1:0-34393 GCF_037149975.1 Chryseobacterium sp. VD8
GTTGCCTCCGGATCTGCTTCTGCAATTTTATTCGCCATGTAAAGATTACACGGAGCCGTATTTTTGAGCAGAGGTTCACCCACAATATTTTCCTGCGGAATTTCCGGCAATTGCTGATGCGAAAGCTCTACATACTCTTTATTCGTTATAACAAATATATTTTCATTAGGAATAATTCTGCTGATCCTGTCATAGGTCTGCTGAATCATGGTGCGTCCCACTCCTAAAATATCCTGAAACTGTTTCGGAAATTTCTGCGTGCTCATAGGCCAGAATCTACTTCCGATTCCACCTGCCATAATGACGCAATATCTGTTTGATTTTGACATTCTTATGTGTATTTTTCTACTCTCGCCAAAGGCTTGAAAGAATACTTTCTTCCTGTAGCCAAGTTCTTACAAAGATAGTTTTTTTTAATTAGACCTTCTAAAAGGTATTTTTCATTTCGGTAGATAAAGAAATCCCCTTTTTGAAGCGTTTCAATAAACACAAGTGTATCGTCCTGTTTTTCAGCGTGAAAATATTTTACCAGCTCCGGACTTGCCATAAAATTGGCTTTCGGAGATTTCGAAAATTTAACAATGACAGGTCTTAAATCTTCTTCATATACTTCAAGACTCTGCAAAAGCATCTGCCTGAACGTGTGTTTCCATTCGTTTCCGTGCGGAGAAATTCTTCTGCCATATTTTTCAAAAGCAATAAGGTGCGCTAATTCATGGGTTAACACAAAGAAAAATAATTGCGGAACCAATGTGGAATTAATCGTAATCTCATGAGAATGATCCGGAAGTTTACGATAATCTCCCAGTTTGGAATTCCTGTTGCGTGTGACTTTTATATGAATATAATAGTCTGCAAACCATATCTTTAAATATTGAAGTGTGTTTTGCGGTAAATATTTTTCTAATGACTGAATAGACATGTTACAAACTTAATGGAATTCCGGCATAGAAATTCAACAATTTAAGACTGAAAACATAATTATATTTTGCCTGCGCTACGGAACCCTGTGCATTGGCGTAATTGTTTCTTGCAACATTCACGTCATAAATCGTAGATCTTCCCGCTGCATAACTTTTATCTGCAAATTCCAGCGCAAGTTTTGTGCTTTTTTCAGCCTGAAGTGATGAAAGATATATTTCATAATTCGCGTCCACATCGAACTGTGCTTTCTGAACATTCTGCCTTACTGTCTGTTTCTGTTGTTCCAAAGTTACTTTAGCCAGACTTTCATTCAGTTTAGACTGTTCTACCTGAAGTTTTGTAATTCCTTTATTGAAGATCGGGATATTAACAGAAAGGGCTGCCTGCTGTCCGAAATTATCTTTATATTGAGAAAAGAATCCCTGTTCTTTCACATAGAAAAGAGCAGAGCCTACATTATCTGTATTTAAAAGGTTATTGTAGAAAGATCCTATTCCTGCACTTGCTGTAACAGTTGGCCAAAAAGCGGTTTTAGAAACTTCTGTCTGTGCTTCTGCGGCTTTTATTCTACTTTCTGCAGCTTTTACCTGTGGTTGCGTTTCGTAAGCTGTCGTTAAAACCTCATCTACTGATTTTAGCTGAGGAGCCAGTTGATCTGAAACATTTACATCTTCTACATCGAAATCTTTATATTCCTGAAGCTGTAAAAGCTGTGCTAAAGCAAACAAGCTTCTTCCTACATTAATTTCGGCAGTTTTCAGGTTTTGTTTTTCTCTTGCCAGTCCGGCTTCTGCTTCCGCTAAAACCGTTTGTGCCGTTGTTCCGATCTCCGTGGTAATTTTTGATCTGTCGTATTGCTTCTGAGCGTTTTCAACAGCTGCCTGAGAAATTTTTACAATTTCTTTATTCAGTAATGTTGTTAAATACTGCTGTGCAATCTGAAGAGAAATATCGTTTTTAATGGTTTCGATATCATATTGGCTGGCTTCAACATCAAATTCTGTTTTCCTGATGGTTTTTTCAAGCCTTCCGTTATTGTAAACCAAAATATCTGCGCCAAGATTTGCGCTGTTACTGAATCTGTCGTTTCTTAAACTTCCCGTACCAAAAGAAGTCTGCCCGAAACTCACCGTATTCCCCACAGAACCGGAAACAGACGGAAGATAGTTTTTCTTTGCAATTTTCAGATTCAGATCCTGAGACTGTTTCGAATATTCATTTTGGATCACCTGAAGATTATGTTTTGTCGCATAATCCACACATTCTCTCAAAGACCATTTTTTCTGGGCATTTACAGCCAGACAAGATAATCCCAAAATAATAGTCAAAACCTTTTTCATACTCTATATATTTTTCCCTATTAGACGAAGTAAATATAAAAAAGTTACAGTTTTAATATTTCTTTTTAAAAAACTTTTGAGAATTTTGTATCATGACAAACGAACAGTATCAGGAAGCGGTAGAATGGCTTTTCGTGCAGGCTCCTAATTATCAGACAGACGGGCAGAAAGCTTACAAGCCGGGATTGGACAATATTATAAAACTTTGCGATTTTTTTGGAAATCCTCAGGAAAAGATAAAATGTATTCACATTGGCGGAACGAACGGCAAAGGTTCTTCCAGTAATATGCTGGCTTCGGTTCTGCAGGAATCGGGATATAAAGTAGGTCTGTATAATTCTCCCCATCTCATTGATTTTACAGAGCGAATTAAAGTTAACGGAAAAAACTGCGACAAGGAATTTGTATTTAATTTCATCCGGAAACTGAAAAATCTTCCTGACAATATTCGTCCTTCCTTTTTCGAATTTACCACGATCATGGCTTTTGAATATTTTTATCAGCATAATGTAGAGTTTGCGATTATAGAAGTCGGTTTAGGAGGCAGACTGGATTCTACCAATATCATTAAACCTTTGGTTTCAGCCATTACGAATGTACAGCTGGATCACCAGAATATTTTAGGAGATACCATTGAAGAAATTGCAGGAGAAAAAGCAGGAATCGTAAAAGCGGGAGTTCCTGTTATTTCCGGAGATGAAAACGAAGCCGTAAAGAATATTATTAAAAATAAAGCTGATGAAGAAAATGCAACTTTTGTTGATGCTACCCTCCTAAAAACAGATTTAAAATCTGACTTAAAGGGAAATTATCAAGAGAAAAACATTAAGGTCGTATTATGTTTAATTGATGAATTAAGAAAATTAAATTACACCATTTTCGATGAAAATATTGAAAAAGGGCTTCTTCATGTTCACCAAAACACAGGATTTATCGGTCGATGGTTCCAGTTTTCAGAAAATCCATTGACGATTTGCGACACAGGACACAATCAGGCAGGTCTGGAATATGTTTTTTCACAATTAAACTCCATCGATAAGCACAAACATATTATTTTAGGCTTCGTAAATGACAAAAAAATAGACGACGTTATGAAAATTTTACCTGATAATTCTCGGTTTTATTTTGCAAAACCAGCCATCCATCGCGGAAGACATCCTGAAGATTATGAAAATTTACTGGTTGATGCGAAAATTTTTTACAAAATTTTCGATTCCGTACAGCAGGCGTATCTTTCTGCAAAAGAGGAATGTACAAATGAAGAAATGATTTTTATCGGCGGAAGCAATTTTGTAGTGGGAGAATTTTTAGAAAAAAATTTGGAGATTTCTAAATAAGTCGTATATTTGCACCACTCTAATCGAGGAAACAACGATAAAGAGGGTTCTTAGCTCAGTTGGTTCAGAGCATCTGGTTTACACCCAGAGGGTCGGGGGTTCGAATCCCTCAGGACCCACAGAAAAGGAAACGAAACCTTTTAAAAAAATTCGGGTTCTTAGCTCAGTTGGTTCAGAGCATCTGGTTTACACCCAGAGGGTCGGGGGTTCGAATCCCTCAGGACCCACAGAAATCTCTCTTTTTTAAGGGAGATTTTTTTGTTTTTATATCTTCTGTGTAAGACTGATTAAAAAAAGCCTCCACAGAATCGGAAGGCCCTATTTATAAAATCTTTTCCACTATTTTCTTTACATGAAGTTCTTCCAGACAAGCCCAGTCTCCGCGATAGCATTCTTTATCTCCAAAAACAGAACAAGGTCTGCAGGTAAGATCTTTCACCTGAACCACATCTTCTTCCCTTTGTCCGAATCCTAAAAAGCCCGCAAAAGGATGAGTCTGTCCCCAAACGGAAACGCATCTTGTACCCATAAGACTAGCGAGGTGCATATTTGCAGAATCCATGGAAACCATCAATTCTAACTGAGAAATTTTATGCAATTCCTCTTCAAGGCTCAACTTTCCGGCTAAACTGAAGGTATTCGGGATTTCTCTCTCCCACTGCTCCAGCGTTTCGGTTTCAGATTTTCCTCCTCCGAAAAAATATACCGTCTGTTTTTGTGCTAAAATTTTAGCCAGCTCAAAAGATTTTTCAAGCGGAAGCATTTTTCCTCGATGCTGAGCAAAAGGTGCAAATCCAATTCCAGATTTCTCAATAGAAATAGGTCTCAATTTATGAGAAAGTTCAACCTTAAAGCCCATGTCCCGAAAAACATCCGCATAACGTTCTACGGTTTTCTTAAGCTGAACTTTATTTAAATTCCATACATTCGTAAGGTCTTCTTTTTCTTCCTTTCCTTTATTGATTTTGAATACTTTAAGCCCTTTTCTTCTGTAAATTTTATCCAGAATTTTAGTGCGGATTACATCATGGAGATTAGCAATAAGATCCGGATGAAACTCTTTAATCAATTCATTGGCAAGACGCCTCAATCCGAAGAACCCTTTATAATCATCAAGGTTCACTCCTTTGAATATAACATTCGGAATATCAGCAAATAAAGCTTCAAAATTCTTTCGGGAAACCATTACAATTTCCACATCCGGATTTTGCTCTAAAAACTCACGGAAGACGGGAGCTGTCATCGCAACATCTCCAAAAGCAGAAAAACGGTATGCTAAAATTCGTGTCACAGATTAAGACTTCAGCTGATATGCGACTGCGTAAAATTTAATCTGCTTCGTCATAGCCATTAAACCATTGGCTCTGGAAGGAGAAAGAAACTCCTGCAAACCAATTTCAGAAATAAACTCAAAATCAGAGTCCAGAATTTCCTGTGTAGAATGACCGCTGTAAATGCTTACCAGAAGCGAAACAATACCTTTCGGCAAAATCCCGTCCGAATCTGCCTTAAAAAACAGCTTTCCATCCTTAAATTCGGCATCAATCCAGACTTTACTCTGACAGCCTTTAATCAGGTTTTCTTCCGTTTTCTTGTCATCAGAAAGACCTTTCAGCTCTTTTCCAAGATCGATAATATATTCGTATTTCTGCTCCCAGTCTTCAAGAAAAGCAAATTCGTCGATGATTTCCTGCTGTTTTTCTTTAATAGTCATTGTAAACCGATTTCTTTCTGCAAAGATAGCCAAATTTAAAATATGCTTCATTTATTTGGAGCTCTTCCCGCTTTCTGCTGTATCTTTTTTGTCCGTTCTTTTCCCATGCAAAAAAGGATGTCGCGGCAATCGGGGCTAAAATTAAAGTCATCAATATCAAATATTTGACATAGCTAAACTTGTCTTTCTGAAAAAACATAAAATAATATGAATAAACCGTCTCAAAAGAATCAAACTTAGATCCTTGTAGGATGACAAACTTAGTAGAGTTATCTAATGAGAAGCTTTTTCAAAAAGCTGTAAGATTTTGGTTTCCTCGTTTTCCCAACAAAATACCTTTGCCGCTTTTTCAAGCTCAGTTTTATAGTTTAGGCGTCCCCTTTCAAGAACTTTATTCAAAGCCGCAGCTATTTTCTCCGGATCATGATCTGTAACAACTTCACCTATATCAAACTGCTTTTTTATACGAAGCATTTCAGGGAAATTGATCATTACCAACGGTACTCTGGATTGTATATAATCGCAGACTTTATTGGGAAGGGAATAATAATAGCTTACTCCGTTGTTTTCTTCAAGACTGAATCCCGTATCTGCCGTTTTCGTCACTTCTCTAAGATTTTCCGGCTTTAGTTTTCCAAGAAATACAACTTTATCCTGAAGTTTTTCCTTTATGACAAGATTTTCATACTCTTTTTTCTTAGGACCATCTCCGGCAATTTTGAGAACGGCATTCTGAATAGAATGCATAGCAATGATGACTTTATCAATTCCACGGGATTGGTTAACAGCTCCCTGATAAAGAATTATTTTAGGATTATTTTCCGGAATTTCGGGAGTAGAAATAATTTCTCTTGGAATATTTCTTACAACAACAGGATCTACTTTATATTTTTCCTTAAACCATTCGGCATAGCTTTCACTCTCTGTCATCATGAATTTAATTTTGGGCACAATGCTTTTTTCCAATACCCTCCAAACCTTTTGTGAAAGCTTATTCTGTATTGCAGGCATTTCCGTAAAAATTTCATGACTATCAAAAACCAAAGGAATATTTAATTTTTTTGAAATAAGATAATTTGGCAGAAGCGCATCTATATCATTGGCATGAAGAATTGTATTTTTGTCAGCTTTTTTCTTTAATTCCTTATAAAGCTTCCAGTTAAATTCAAAATATGCCGTTTTTAAAGTCTTAGATTTTATTTTTATTCTTTCAAACGGATACGGGCGCTCCATTTTTTCGTTTCCTCCCCAGTCATTCCCTATAAGTTCTATATTATACCCGCTGTCGAAAAGGGTTTTGCATACTTTCTCTATTCTCTGATCCGTATAAAGATTGCTGAATGCCGAGGTTATTATTTTCTTCTTCATTAATTTTTCTTACCAAATATTAGATAATACATCTGAATAAAACAGATAAGTCCATTCGGAATAATTACCGGCCAGAGCATCCCGCTAAATATTCCGTAAATGACAAAACATATACAGCCGAACATATTTACGAGCCTGATTTTTCTTACATCTTTCAAGATGAAACTCAACACAATAAAAACAGATGCAGAATATCCTATATAGGTAGCAAAATCAGAATTCATGAATAAAAATTTCGGGAGGACAAACTTAATCATTTTCAATAAGATAATAAATTTTTTTCTGCCATAAAGTCATTTATTGCTTTTTGGTAAAATATTTGTAATTTAGATAATGAATAAATGGCAATGTTGCTTTTATTCTAATGAGATATATTATGGATTATAAGTTTTCACAAGGTTTGAGCCAAGTGTTCAAACAAAGCAAGAGCGAAGCGAAAAGGCTCAAGAGTGAATTTCTTAATACAGAACATCTACTTTTAGGTATTATAAAAACAGAAAACTCTGCAAAAGAAATCCTTCAAAACCTTAATGCGGATCTTACACAAATCAGAAGAAAAATTGAAACTTTAAATACAGCAAGTCTTAATCCTATTTCTGAGGAGGTTACCAATATTTCTTTCACGAAAATGGCAGATCATGCCATTAAACGTGCTGAGCTTGAATGCAGACAATACAAAAGCAATGAAATTAATACCGTTCATCTGCTTTTAGGCATTCTTTATAAATATGAGGACCCTACTTCTACAATATTAGGAGCTTATGATATTGATTACGAAGGAGTTTCAAAAGAATATCAGACTATGTTAAAAAATTCCGGACAGGCACCACAGATGAGTGCTTACGACGACGATGACGAAAGAGAGGACTTCGAGCAGATGAGAAAGCCTACAGGAAACTTAGGTTCTGCAAAAAGCAAAACTCCTACTTTGGATAACTTCGGCAGAGATTTAACTTCTCTGGCGAGAGACGGAAAGCTGGATCCCGTTATCGGTCGTGAAAAAGAAATTGAGAGAGTTTCTCAGATTCTTTCAAGAAGAAAGAAAAATAATCCTTTACTGATCGGTGAACCCGGAGTTGGTAAATCTGCAATTGCAGAAGGTCTGGCTTTAAGAATTCAGCAGAAAAAAGTTTCCAGAGTTCTTTACGGAAAACGCGTAATCACTTTAGACCTTGCAAGTTTAGTTGCGGGAACAAAATACCGTGGTCAGTTTGAAGAGAGAATGAAGGCAATCATGACGGAACTGGAGAAAAACAGAGATGTTATCTTATTCATTGATGAGCTTCACACCATTGTAGGCGCAGGAAGTTCAACAGGTAGTTTAGATGCTTCCAACATGTTCAAACCGGCTTTGGCGAGAGGTGAAATTCAGTGCATCGGAGCGACAACGCTTGATGAATACCGTCAGTATATTGAAAAAGACGGCGCATTAGAAAGAAGATTCCAGAAAGTAATGGTGGAACCTACTTCTATTGATGAAACCGTTCAGATTTTAAACCAGATCAAAGATAAATACGAAGAGCATCATAATGTAATTTATACACCTGAAGCAATTGCTGCGTGTGTAAATCTTACATCAAGATATATTACAGACCGTTTCCTACCGGACAAAGCGATTGATGCGATGGACGAAGCTGGATCACGAGTTTATATCAAAAACATGAAAGTTCCTACCGAAATCATAGATTTTGAAAAGAAAATCGAAGAAATCAAGGAATTAAAACAAAAAGCAGTAAAAGCGCAGGATTATCTGGAAGCGAGAAAACTGAAAGATGAAGAAGAAAGGCTTCAGATGGAATTGAATTCTGCTCAGGATAAATGGGACAAAGATGTAAAAGAGAAAAAAGAAACCGTAACAGAAGAGAATGTGGCGGAAGTAGTTTCTATGATGAGCGGTGTTCCTGTAACGAAAGTTGGTAAAAACGAGCTTGATAAACTTGCCGGAATGGATGGAAACCTGAACGGAAAAGTAATCGGTCAGGAAGATGCGGTGAAAAAAGTTGTGAAAGCAATTCAAAGAAACAGAGCCGGTCTTAAAGATCCAAACCGCCCAATCGGAACCTTTATCTTCTTAGGAACAACCGGAGTTGGTAAAACTGAGTTGGCTAAAGTAATGGCAAGAGAACTCTTCGAA
Organism: Chryseobacterium sp. VD8; assembly: GCF_037149975.1. Lineage (NCBI taxonomy): Bacteria > Pseudomonadati > Bacteroidota > Flavobacteriia > Flavobacteriales > Weeksellaceae > Chryseobacterium > Chryseobacterium sp. VD8. The sequence continues at coordinate 8,818 of NZ_JBBCQL010000016.1, forward strand.
TCTGATGAATCTTTAATCAGAATCGATATGAGTGAATACATGGAGAAATTTGCCGTTTCAAGATTGGTAGGTGCGCCTCCGGGATACGTTGGATATGAGGAAGGCGGACAGTTAACCGAAGCCGTAAGAAGAAAACCTTATGCTGTAGTTCTTTTGGATGAGATTGAAAAAGCGCATCCTGATGTATTCAATATCCTGTTGCAGATCTTAGATGAAGGACACGTAACCGACAGTTTAGGAAGAAAGATCGATTTCAGAAATACGATCATTATTCTTACTTCCAATATTGGAACCAGAGATCTTAAAGATTTCGGAGACGGAGTTGGATTCGGAACTTCTGCGAAAAAATCAACAACAGATTCCAGAGCGAGAAGTACGATTGAAAATGCACTTAAAAAAGCATTCTCGCCTGAATTCCTGAACAGAATTGATGATATCGTGATCTTTAATTCTCTTGAAAAAGAAGATATCAAGAAAATCATTGATCTTGAACTGAACAAATTGTATTCAAGATTAGAAAAATTAGGATACAAAGTGGAATTGACTGAAGAAGCAAAAGACTTTATTTCTGAAAAAGGATGGGATAAAGATTTCGGAGCAAGACCATTAAAACGTGCGATCCAGAAATATATTGAAGATTTATTGGCAGAAATGCTGGTAAACAAACAATTGACAGAAGGAGAAACGGTAGTTCTTGATCTGAATGAAGCAAAAGATGGTTTGGCAGGAAAAAGCTCTAAGCCAAAAAAATCTGCCGCAGAAAAGTCTTCTCAATCGTAAGCAAATAATTTAATCATAATAAAAAAGCATCGGGAAACTTCCTGATGCTTTTTTTTAATTTATTTAAACATACTCTTAGCATTTGTAAATCTTAAGTTTTTACTATTTTTACAACTCAATTGAAGAATATGAATATTTCTATATTAGGAACAGGATTTATGGGAAAAAAGCATAAGGCGGTTCTTGAGCAGATTCCCAACATCCACATTAATGCAGAAATAGATTCGCATGCAGAATCTCACTCCAAAACACACTTTCATTCTCTGGAGCATTTTCTGGAAGAAAAATTACATACAGATCTTGTTGTGGTTGCAACACCAAACCATCTGCATTTTCAGCATGCAAAAATATTATTAGAAAACGGATATAACGTACTGATTGAAAAGCCGTTTGTGTTTAACATGGAGCAGGCATCCGCTCTTCGAGAAGCTGCACATCAAAATAACAGCCATGTTTTTCTGGTGATGCAGAACAGATTTTCCCCCGTAACTTTATTCCTAAGCGAAATTGTAGAATCTAAAAAACTAGGAAAGATATATAATATTCAGCTTAACGCTTTTTGGAACAGAGGTGAGCAATATTACATTAAAGATTCATGGAAGGGAAAAAAGAATATGGACGGAGGCATTTTATATACCCAGTTTTCGCATCTTCTGGATCTTTTATGTTACGTTTTTAAGGACGATTTCACTGTTCTTTTCAAAGATTTAACCTCTTTTAGAAATTTTAATATCTCGGAAATTGAAGATACTGCCCTGCTTGTTCTTCAGGGTAAAACAGGAACAAAAGTTTCCGTCAATTTCACGACTTCTGTTTTTGAAAAAAATCAGGAGACTTCGCTCAATATTATCGCAGAAAAAGGCACTCTTAAAATATCAGGGCAATATTTCAATGAAATTACTTTTCAGCATATTGCTGACTGCCCAGATAAATTTGAAATTACATCCACTTCCAATGAGCAAAATCTAAAGGAAATGTATCTGGAAATCTTCAAATCTTTACGAGGCGAAAAAAACAATGCTATTCTACTGAAAGACGGTCTAGATCTGGTTGATCTTCTGGAAAAAATTTATTCCTAAAGTCCTACCACAAATCCTATATTCGGAACTAAACCACTTGAGAAAATACTCGAATTTTCTTTCCATAAAACATTATACATCAAGCCTAACTGTAAATAAGAATTATTTCCGATTCTCTGCATATAACCTCCTCCAAGATAAAGGGCATCTTCATCCGCATTGGCTTTAAAATCATAGAACTTATCTTTATAATTGATGAAATAATGCTGATAATTGGCACTTATAAAAAAGGTTCTTGCAATATAATAATTCAGAAAAGGACCAACTCCAAACATTGTGGAACTGTAAGCATTTGATTTCTGCCAGGAAATACTTCCCAAAACTCCGCCTTCAAGATCCTCCGTAAGTCGGTAACCCACTCTTGGAGCCGCTGAAAGATTAAAGTAATTGTTGCTTCCGAAACCAAATCCGATTCCGCCTCCGAAAGTCCAGCGATTATTATTTTCAGGAGAAGCGTTTACAGCAACCTGAGAAAAAAATAACCCTGAACATGAAACACATAAAGAAATAACCAGTTTTTTCATAATTAAATTGTTTTTATCGATGTCTAAAATTATCACTTTTTTACGAATCTTTTTAATTGTATTTTTGCAGCGTCAAACTAAGAACTCCCGTTAAGAGTTTCGTAAAATTGAAATAACATGAAAGTAGTAGTAGGATTATCCGGAGGTGTGGATTCCAGTGTTACAGCGTATCTGCTGCAACAGCAAGGTCATGAAGTGGTGGCTTTGTTTATGAGAAACTGGAACGATGCTTCGGTAACGCTGGAAGATGAATGTCCGTGGATCGAGGACAGTAATGATGCCTTAATGGTGGCTCAAAAACTTGGAATTCCGTTTCAGGTGATCGATATGAGCGATCTGTACAAAGAAAGAATCGTAGATTATATGTTCGATGAATATCAGAAAGGAAGAACTCCAAATCCTGATGTTCTGTGCAACAGGGAAGTAAAATTCGATGTTTTTATGAAAACGGCAATGTCTCTGGGTGCAGATAAAGTCGCAACCGGACATTACGCAAGAGTAGATTCAACAATCGATGAAAACGGAAAGGAAATTTTCCATCTTCTTGCCGGAAAAGACAACAATAAAGACCAGTCCTACTTCTTATGCCAGTTAAGTCAGGATCAGTTGTCCAAAGCATTATTTCCGATTGGAGAGCTTACAAAACCTCAGGTTAGAGAAATCGCCAAAGAAATCGGCTTGGTAACGGCAGATAAAAAAGATTCTCAGGGATTGTGTTTTATTGGAAAAGTAAGTTTACCGCAGTTTTTACAGCAGCAATTGGTTCCGAAAGAAGGTGAAATAGTGGAAATTTTCAAAGACTCTCCCCTCTTTGCTGAAGAAACGCCTGAATTTTCGTCAAAACAGGAAGAAATGGAATACCTCAGCCGAAAAATCAATTACAAAAAGACAGACGGTAAAGTCATCGGAAAACATCAGGGAGCTCAGTTTTTCACAATTGGACAAAGCAAAGGTTTAGGAATCGGCGGACACAAAGAAAGCTGTTTTATCATTTCCAGAGACATGGAAAACAATATTCTTTTCGTGGGAGAAGGACACCAGTTTCCGGGACTGCTAAAAAAAGCCTTAAAAATTGATAATTCTGAACTGCACTGGGTTCGTGAAGATCTGAGACTGAAAAACGGAGAATCAATGGAAGTAATGGCAAGATTCAGATACAGACAGCCATTGCAGAAAGCAACTTTATATCAGTTTGAAGAAGCATTCTATGTTGAATTTGAAGAACCGCAGTCAGCGATTGCAGAAGGGCAGTTTGCATCGTGGTACATCGGCGAAGAGCTGATCGGAAGCGGAGTTATTTCCTAAAATAAATCTTATCTAAATAATAATCCCGAAGCATTTTTGTTTCGGGTTTTCTGTTTAAAAAATATAAATTTCTATTTCATTTTATGGTTTACATAGAACAAATTAAGAAACACAGATACAATAATTTCCAATATTAAAATCATTAATAAATAACCGATTGGTTTTCCTAAGAAAATTCCTTTAACTAATTTTACGACTCCCAATAAAAATATAGAAATCAGGAAGTAAAAAGTTGTTTTCGAAATGGTTTCTTCAAAAAATTTCAGCGTAAAAACAGAGGCATAAACTCCAAAGACGAGAATTAAATAGAATTTTAGAAAGTAAGAACCTCTCAAAGAAATCGGATCTAAAGTATGGTTGATTGCAATAAGCCAGATCAGACTTATGAGCACCGGAATTGTGTGGATAAGGATTTTTTTCATGTGTCTTGTATTTCGGTTAATCTCCTCCACCTCCGCATCCACCGCATCCGCTTCCACAGCTACTTCCGCAACCGGAGCCTCCGTCACCGTGAGAACTGTCGCTTCCGCAGGTGTAAAAAAATCCTCCGTCGCTTCTGTTATCTCTATTGTCTTTATTGGATTCGTTATTTGTACTGAATGCTTTTATAATCATTACGATCAGCACGAAGACGAAAATAAGAGTCAGGAATATTCCCCAACCTCCGTTATTGTTTTCCATACAGGAATAGATCACCAAAGAACTGCTTAAAAGAATAAAAATTTTAACAAAAGGCGATATTTTTCTCTTTTTTGAAGGAATTTGAACCGGTTTCCAGATATCTTTCGGCGGTTCCTGCTCAAATATTTTCTCATAATTTTCTAAAGTTTCCGCAAACCAGCTTTTATGTTTTTCATTTTCGCCTTCTCCGCCTTGTGATAGTTGATGATGCAGTTTCTGCCGCAAAACTTTCGGACAGAATTCTTCCCAGTAGTTTTGTGTGTAAATGAGATGCATATGCCATACTTTGTCTATAATTTCGCTTGGCGAAGCACCATTTGGAAGTTTGCAGCAGAGATAAACGAATTTTTTGTATTCATCAATCGCTTTTCGGGTAAATGTTTCTGTCCAGTTTTCTTCTTTTGCCAGTTTCTTTGAGAAAGGAAAATTGGCAGCAGATTCATCTAATGAGAATTCCTGAAGCCTGTTCCAGAGAGGATCATTTTGTAATACCATTTTTGTTTCCATTGTTTTAACTTTTAATTTCTACTCAAATATCGTTGGATGTTGAGATATAAAAGTCTTGCAACAGTCTCATTTGGTTTTAAAATTATCTTATATTAGTCTTATAAATTGAAAGATGAGAAAAGAAGATATACTACACATAGAAAAACTGATGAATTTTCTGGCGTTGCATTTCCTTAAGAAACCTCATTGGGAAGATGTCTCCAAAACAGAATGGTGTTACATTGTTGCAGAACTTAATGATCTGATTATTCAGGAAACCTCAGAGAACAACAGTAAAAAAAGCCCGGATCTTTTAGGCTCCAATTACCTTTATGAACATTTGATTATCAACAAATTAAAGAAATATCACCAGAATGAAAATGCGATATTAAGCAAGCCTAATCTTGCCAAACTTAGCATGATCGTAAAAGTGTTGGGATATTCCAGTTATATCGATTTTATCAACTCCAATACGGAATCATTCAATTTTAATGATCTTAGGATTGACATGAATAATGTAAAGCCAAACACCGCTTTGCTGGACCGTCTTGTCGGCTGTTGGTATTCCTACAACCGAAATCTTCCAGAAAATCCTTTACAGGCAAAAGAAGACCGGATCTGGCGTTCTGCAACGGAAATCTACAAATCTGAAACTTCCGGAGAATATTTCGTCGAAAGAAGCGGCGGTGACCGTCATAAATATTTTGGAAAAATAATAGCCTATTCCGATTATGTCTTTATCATCATGAACAGCAATACGTTCATCCGGCAGCGTCATTTTATCTCAAGAATAAAAGATATCAAGGAAAAGCTGAAAAATCCAGAGTATAAGCTCCATGAGTTGCATTTTATAAGTACGTGTATCAGTTTTAATCAGGAACCGATTGCCCTTTTCGAAATTTTCCAGAAAGCAGACCGGAAAACCTTTATTTCAGACTCCATCAGTTTTCCGATCGACAGCGATGAAATTCCGAAATCGATTATCAAACAGCTTGAAGACACGGAATCTAACCGTATCGATTACAGGTAGTTGATTTTGGTTGATGGATTATGGTTCAGAGTTTTTTGTTTTGGGTTTTAACTTACCAACCAGTCTTTAAAATCCTTTACGCGGTCGCGGCTTACGGTAATTTCTTCCTGTGGCTGAAATTCCAGTTCAACCTTGTAATTAGGTGAAGTGTGGATATTTTTAATGTAATCTGAATTGATGATAAACTGCCGGTTTACGCGGAAGAATTTCTTTTCATCCAGCACTTCTTCCAGTTCGTCCAGTGTGAAATCCGAAGGATACGTTCTTTCCTGAGTCTGTAAATAAACAATTTTATTTTCGCTGAAAAAACAGCTTATTTCATGCGTCTGAACAATTTTCAGGTTGTACCCGATCTTTACTAAAATTCTGGAAAGCGTGCTTTTCTCCTTTTTAATTAACTGCTTAATTTCGTGTGAATTGACGGAATTATCTGAAGGAATAAATGATTTGAATTTTTCGATCGCTCCGGCAAGATCTTCATCCAAAATAGGCTTCAGAAGATAATCGATGCTGTTCAGCTTGAACGCTTTTAAGGTATACTGATCAAAAGCTGTCGTGTAAATGATAAACCCTTTTGTCGGAACTTTCTCGAAGATATCGAAAGACAGACCGTCTCCCAGAACAATGTCTGAAAAGATGAGCTGCGGATGTTCATTTTCTGAAAACCACTGCACTCCTTCTTCTACCGATTCTATTTTTGCAACGATCTCTATTTCAGTAAATTCGTTAAGCATTCTTTCCAGTTTCCTTGAAGCGGGTTTTTCGTCTTCGATAATAACAGTTTTGATCATTGAGTTCCTGTTTTAGTTTTATAATTTCGAAATAAAAGTAATCAAAAATTGTCAGTTTTAAAACTTCAGCGGTTCTTTAGATTTTTTCATTTCTTTTTCCATCACTTCTCTTTCCCATTCAGAGTCCAGAAGGAAGAGTTTTACGGCTTTTACGGTTAAAATAATTCCCCAGATAGAAAGAATGATCGATCCGTCCCACAATGAAAAATCAAAGATTCCTTTTTCTAAAATATCGTCTCCGAAAATAATTACTGCCACGATCCCAAACCATAAAAGGCTTTTGTAGAATTTTTTAAGCTCGTGTACTCTTTCCTGTGCCTGATTGTAGTTCATGATAATCTGTTTTTAAAGTTAAAATTAAATGCTAATTATAAAGATTTTGTGTTTTTTCTTTCCTCGTCCATCAGTTGTTTGATCTTTCTTTCTTCCCAGTCTCTTCCGATCCCGAAAGTCCCGGCTGCGTGCGCTGCAAGACCTAATCCCCATCCTAACATTGGCCAGAAAAACCAAAGATATTGTGGCGATGTTAAAAGATTCAGCACAGCTAAAAATGAAATCACAAGGCAATACGAAGTAAGGTTTCCGTAAAATCCTTTCAGTTCTTTTACTCTTCTTGATGCTTTTTCGTATGCTAATTCTTCTTTGTTGGTGTAAGTTTCCATATTTTTTATTTTTAAAGATTAATTGTTTGTTTTTGTTGAGACAAATGTAGGTCGGAAAACAGCCTCAAATCAATTTTAAATGACCGAACCGTAGAATATGCATCCTGAATTGTAAAAATCCCGACTCAACGGAGAATCGGGATTTTTTGATTTTATGCTTTTAGTTGTTTGACTAAGAAAACTGCGAAAGTATGATTCGCTTTTAAATGAAATTTGTAATCAATTTCTATATCAAATGATTGTTAAACTGAATAGATCTCTCCTTCGTCGAAATGACAGTGCGAGGATTTTTTAATTCTGAAGTTAAGAGTTTGCTCCTTTAGGAGCAGAATCTGTGTAGAAATAAGAATAAATCCGATAATCAATCCATAGGATTGGTATCTTAAATACGATAAATTTTCTAAAGATAGCGTTCCTAAGGAACGCAGAACGCCTTGCGAATATGCTGTTTACACAGATAAAACTCTATAGAGTTTTCTACCATTTTACTTTAAACAACTTTCTTGATTTTGTTGATTAAAAATCTGTAAATAAATAATTTAATAAACAAAAGGAATCAGTTTTTTCGTTTTTCTCCGGTAATCCAGATATTCTTCTCCAAACTGCTCGATTAAAGCCTTTTCTTCGACATTAATTCTGTAGCTGAATGCAATGAACGGAATCAGAAAAGCCAGAATCAAAGAAAGCCAGTTGTTCAGATACAGTCCTAAACCCAATGATGTAAGCAATGAAAATGCATAAGACGGATGTCTAAGATATCTGTAAAATCCTTCTTTTTTGATTGTATGATCTTCTTTGATTGTAACATCCACCGTAAAATATTTTCCCAGAGAACGAATGATAATGAATCTTAAAATAATTCCGATCCATATGAAAAAGGCTCCCAAGTAATAAATCCAGACCTTATCAGAAATGGGAAATCTTGTAATATAAGAAACCGTAACCGCACTTATGATTGAAACCGGAATGGCAATCCACAATAAATTTAAAGTCGATTTATCCTTTTTATTGTCTTTTTCTCCGGATTTCAGGATATTCTTGTAGAGAAATTCGCTTAAAAACCAAGCTACCATAGAAATGGCGAAAAGAATCTGTAAAGTTTTCATATCAAACGGTGTTTGGAAGTGATGAACAATTTATCTGCCGTTTTTTTCCTTTTCCATCAGTTCTTTAATTTTTCTCTCTTCCCAGTTGTTACCCAGCATAAATCCCGGTACAAAAGTTCTCAGCGCCGAAATGGCAACTCCGATGCCCCAGAAAAAAGGAAGTGCGAAAAATTTCAATTGAAAAATTGATTCGTTGGGTTTTAATTCTGTGTAATTCAGATATAAAATGAAAATATTAACGGCAATGTAAATGAAAACGGAGAAGTAAAATCTTTTGATTCTTTTCACCTGTCTTTCAGCTTCTTTGTATCTGAAATCGTCTTTGCTTATATTTTCCATGATGCTTATTTAAATGTTCTGTTTTGTTTTTCTAAAATTTCCCTGATCTTTCTTTCTTCCCAGCCTCTGCCAATGGCAAAAACGCTCATTCCGTGAGCAACAAGCCCGATTCCCCAGCCCAACATCGGCCAGTAAAACCACAGACGATCCGGACTGGTGATGAGATTTAAAATGATTAAAAAAGGAATGATGATGCAGTAAGAGATAAGGTTTCCATAGAAGCTTTTTATTTCTTTTACACGTTTGTGCGCGCGTTCGTAAGATTCATTTTTGGTTTCGCTTATTTCGCTTACTACATCCGGCTTAGAAGAAAGTACCGGAAGTTTTACTTTAAAATAATCCTCAGACTTTTCTATGAATACATTTTTCTTCGTGAGTAAAGAATAGCGCTGTACAATATTGGCAAGACCGATCCCTGAACTTTCCTTGATCTGCTCTCTTACCTGTAAATTATTTTCAATACATAACGTATCATTTTCAGAGAATATTTTAATGATGAGAGGCTTCGAAGAAGTGGCAAAATTATGCTTGATGCAGTTCTCCAGAAGCAACTGTAAAGACAGCGGAACAACAAATCTTTTGTAATCTTCTTTTTTAACTTCGAAAACAAAATCTACGCTGTCCTCAAATCGTGTTTTCAGCAATTCGCAATAGGTTTTGGCAAATTCAAGCTCATCTTCCACCGTTACAAGTTCTTTGTCTTTCTGCTCCAAAACGTATCTGTAAATCTTTGACATTGAAGCCGTAAACTTCTGCGCCTGTTTTGGATTTTCATCGATTAACGAGCTTAAAACATTCAGAGAATTGAATAAAAAATGTGGATCTAACTGGTTTTTAAGGCTTTCAAACTGGGCATTGGCAGATTTGGCAATTAACTTCTGCTCGACAACTTCTTTTTTGGATGTTTTTCTAAGTTCTTCCACAAAACCTTTTGCATGAAGAAAAGCTGAAATGAGCAGGGCAATATTAATCATGAACCAGTTGGAAACGTTGTATTTGCCAGAAAAGAATTCTTCTGTAGTTGTTGCCTTCTGGATCACCACAAAATTCATATAATTGCAGAAATACACCAAAACCGTATTGGCAATAAGAATAGAGACTATGCTTATAATCGCTCTCGTCCTTGTGGTTTCGGACCATGGAAATTTCCTGTTGAGAAAATCGTTGATGATGCCGTTTCCAATTCCCAGAACGAATGAGTACATTGTGGATACCAAAAGGGTGATGGCAAAATTTTCCAGTGTTTTTTCGTCATTAAAAACGAAAAAGAAGAAAAATGTTGTTGCCAGCGATATCCAGAGTAATATAATAATGCTTTTGTATTTCATTGTGAGCTTTCTTGGTTCAAAATTAGGCTTTAATTAAAGTATTAAAAATTATTTTTAGCCGAACCGTTATTTTTTGTGACTGAAGGGCAGAAAAAAACCTTCCGTGAAGAAGGTTTTATTTAAATTTTAAGGTACAAAAGACAATGTTAAGATGAATTCCTACAATAATTAAAGCGTTAAAGAATAAAAATCAAAGATTTTTAAAAGCTGTTGTGTTCTTTAATTCTTGGGCTTACTAACTTTTAAAATGCTTCAAAATCTTTTGTGGTTTTTGTGGTTAAATAAAAGTTTAAACAGACTCTTTACATTATTTCGCAGCTCCGTTTATAAAATATTCGGCTTCTGCTTTTCCCCAGTTCGGAGCGATTTTAGATTTTGGACTGTATGTCGTAAATTTTGCTAAAGCATCTTTAAACTGTTCCATCCCTTTTGTTTTGCTTCCGCCAAACTGTTCCGGAGTGAAGTAAGTATCTTCGGCTTTTATTAAAGCAATTCTAGGGTTTCCGGGATCCAGACTTTCTGCTTTTCTCAATTCTTCCATGGCTTTCATTCCGTCTGTCATATATCTTTCCGTAGGATTTTCCATCATTTTAAGAGAATACGACATTTTTCTCAACAGGTGAATTTCTGCATTGTCTTTTCCGGCAATACTTTCTGCCTGATCCAGATATTTTTCTGCGATATTTGCCTGTGCAGAAAGCTCAGACATTTTACCGTCTCTCATGAGCATTCTTCCTTTCTGGATGTACGCAAATGCAGCGTAATAAGCAGGAAGCCACTCTTTGGTTTCTTTTTTTCCGATTCTGTCGAAGTCATTCGCCAGAGTCTGGAATTCGTCAAGAGATTTACAGTTTTCAATTTTGGCAATTTTATCAGACATTACTTTTTCATAATCTGTCTGAGCAAAAGCGGTTAAACTGATCAGACTTAAAGCAAAGGTTAACAGATATTTTTTCATGTTTTCTAATTTTTTTAAATTAATTTTTGTTTTGAATAAAGATATATTTTTAATTGAATTGAAATAACTTTTACAGATTATTATTAATGGCATCCTGCGTTTTGTCGACTCCGAAGCTGATGAAGGCTCCTACAAAAACAAAGGTATTTACCGGAGGAATTACTGCAGAACTTCTTGATCCGTCCATTGAGAAATTGTAGCCGTACACATTTTTAGATCCTAAAATATTGGTTACACTCAGTACCAGAACCGTAAATGTTTTTGAATCTTTCTTTCCTAAATTCGGAAGATAATTCAAGCTGAAATTTAAGGCGTTGTAATCTTTCAATTTTCCTTCATGTCTTACGAAATATTTCTGTTCACCATTCACGTCCTGTGTTGCGATGTCGTAATATGGGCGGCCTTTTGCGTAGGTGTAGGAAATATTGAAGCCTGTTTTCCATTCCGGAACAAATCTTTTGGCTACTGCGGAAAGGGTGTGTTCGGAAGCGAAATTCGGTTTTAAACTCATCGGATAATTCATAAAATCTCTTTTTGAATCTAAGAATGAATAGCTGATCCAGTAATCGATATTGTCGAATGTTTTTTTGTCTCTCCAGAATAACTCTAATCCTTTTGCATAACCAAAACCGCTGTTGTTATCCGCTGTCTGTACAAACTGATTCTGTCCGTCGATATACTGTAAGTTTTTTACCTTCAGAAGATCATCATATTTTTTGTAAAAAGCTTCAAATCTCAGACTTCTTCCTTCCGTTGTTCTCTGCACCTGAAAGATATAATGCTGTGATTTCTGGAAGTCTAAGTTTGCAGGACCGTTGATATATCTGCTTTCAGGATTCTGATAAAAAATTCCGTAAGCGAATGAGGTTGTCCAGTCTTTCGCAAGACGGTATGCTAAAGCCAGTCTAGGCGCAATATTGCTTTTTCCAAGATAGGAAGAATGCTCTGCTCTCACTCCTATTTTTGCTGACAGCTGATTGCTGAATCCTAAATCTGTTTCTGCAAAAGCTGAAGAGATAAGGTCTTTGTAGTTCTTGGTTACAAAATCGTTAAAATTTAATTTTTCGCTGGTACTGTTCAGTTCAAAACCACCTCGTAACGCACTGATTTTGTTTATTTTTCTTTCTAAAACTGTTTTAAAATTGATGTAATTTCCGTCATTCAGAAGTTTTGTGCTTCCCGTTTGGATTTCATCTTTTTGGGTTGAAAAATCAAGGTCTGATTGATTATAGGAATAAGATGCTCCTGCATTCAGTAAATATTTTCCGAATTTCTGCTTGAAAGAAAGATTATGATAGGTGTTTTTTCCTTTCAGCTTTACGAGAGACTGGTCATAATTTTCCGGTTCCAGACTCGGTGTTTCTACTGCCATTCTGTTGGAATCGTATTTTCCGTAATATTTGAAAAATCCGCCTGATTTTGTTTTAAATCTGAAATTCAGATCGCTGTTTATGCTTTGTGGAGCTTCAGAAAAATTGGTGTTGAAATTGAAAATTTCCTGCATCAGTTTTAAGTTGGAATAGCCAAGACTTGCCCCGTAAGAATAGTTTTTATTATTGCCCAATCTCTGAAATCCTGCGTTTAAAAAGATCGGAGAAACACCGAAATCGTAAGAACTCTGATCCGGAAGATCTACACTTTCCAGCATCAGTGCCCCCGAAAGAGCCTGACCGTACAATGCAGAATATCCGCCGCTTGAGAACACATTGCCTTTGAAAAGAGAGGTATTAAAACGGTCTCTTCCTGCAATTCCCGGAACTGAATTGGAAAAGTAATTGTTGATTAAGCTTCCATCCATAAAAATTTTGGATTCCGTTCCTGTTCCGCCACGGATGAAAAGACCTTCTGTTTCGCCCACTTTCTGAACTCCGGGAAGATACGTTAATGCCGATGTAATCTGTCCTTCCGCTCCGGCTGTTGTGTAAATATCAATCGGCGTAAGTAATGTTGTTGCTCTTTTTTTGTCGCTTGCTTCGATAGAACCTGCCGAAACCACTACCGCATCAATTTCATTAATTTGCTCTTTCAGTTCCACATTTACAGAAACTTCCTGATTTTCAATAACAATCGGTTTTTCAACGTCAATGTATTTCGGATGGGTAAAAACTAAAATATGGCTGCCTTTTTCTGAGGTTTCAAAAGAGAAATTTCCGTTGGAATCGGTTGTGGCTCCGTCGTAAGTATTTTTCAGGGTAACATTTACTTCTCCTACTCCTCTATTTTTGTACGTAACTCTTCCCGAAATTCTGGTTTGGGCGAAACTTATTGCAAATGATAAAAAAGTGATAAGAAATAATAATTTTGTTTTCATAGCTGTTTTATTTCGACTCAAAAGTATAACGAATTTTCGCTGCTTTTAAATTTTTTTTGCTGAGTGGTCATTTTTGGAATCTGAGTGGTAATTTTTGATTTTTTGTTGCTGAAAATTTACTTGGAAAATATATTAACCACCCGTCAAAAATTCTTTGAATTTTCGCCACCCCTCCAAAGGAGGGGAATTTTACCACTAATTGTATTATTAAACTAAACTGAATTTAATTGATGGGAATGCAGAAATCGACGAGCATTTTTCCTTCCGGATGTTCTTTGTAATTGGTATGATAGATTTCGAAAGGAAAAGCTTTTCTTACAGAATAATGGTTTTCATTCATCCAAAGAAAAAGGGAAACCCAGCATTGTTCAAAGTCATTTAAGGTAACTTCTCCGCTTCCGACAATGAATTTTCCGGCTTCAAGGGTTTCTGGGAAAATCTGGTTTTCCTGCTGTTGTAATTTTTTCTCCAAGAGCATACAGGCGTGAATTTGTACTTTATCTGGCGGAGTAACTTTAAAGCTGTCGTGATAAACGGAAATCATTTTTAGATTCTCTCGGGGAAATAGTTTTTTCTCGGTTGCCCAATCTATTAAGGTGTTGTAAGAGGATTCCACGTTGGCAATTCCAAGACTCATTATTGCAGCGAGATTCATCTCCGGAAGTTCGGTAACTTTAATTTTTAAATTCATTGTTGTCCATTTTAACAGGTTTTCCATATTGCAAATGTATTGTTGGAAAACCGCATCCGTTTGTCCGTTCTTGCTTTGTTTTAATTGAATTTTATGAAATTTTTCGGGAGCCGATTTTCTGAATTCTGAGGGAGATTTGCCGTAATGCTTTTTAAAGGATTTATTGAAAGCCGAATGACTGGAGAATCCCAGTTCAAAATAAATATCTTTTACGCTTATGTTCTTTTTTACGGCTAAATAAAAGGCGCTTTTTTCAATTCTTTTGCGGATGATATAGCTTTGAAGGGTTTCATGGGTTATCAGTCGGAAAACCCTGTGAAAATGAAAGTGAGAATACGCTGCAACTTCCGCAACTTTTTCTAAGGAAAGCTCGGTATCGAGATTGTTATCAATGTACTGAATAGCTTTCACCATTCTTTTTCTGTATTCTTCCAAGTTAAAAGCATTTCCTGCAAAGGTACCGACATCGGATGAAAATGATTTGTCTTTTATTGCTATTGATGAAAAAAGAAAGGAATTGTAATGTGCTTTGAAAAATGTTGTCTAACTTTATCCGACAATCACTTTAAATCATTTAAAAATGAAAGGTACAACATTAGCATTATTGGCAGGATGTGCATTTTTTGCGGTTTCATGCGGAACAACAAAGACGTATCAGGTTCTGTCTAAGAGCAACACTCAAACAGGCGGAACGGCAAAATTCACCCAAAAAGGAGACGAAGTTGTTATGAAACTGGACGTTACGAATCTTACGCCGGGAATTCACGCAGTACACATCCATGAAAAAGGAGACTGCTCCGCAGCGGACGGAACTTCTACGGGAGGACACTGGAATCCATCTAAAAACGATCACGGAAAATGGGGTGCAGAGCGTTTCCACATGGGAGATATCGGAAATCTTGTTGCCAATCAGGATGGTGTGGCAACGCTGACTTTTAAAACCAACAAATGGTGTCTCGGATGTTCTGATGATTCTAAAAACATTATCGGAAAGGGAATGATTATTCACGCCGCGGCCGACGATTTTCATACGCAGCCAACCGGTAATGCAGGAGGAAGAGTGGGTTGTGTGGAGATTAAATAATTTTTCGCTTCTATCAATAAAAAATACCGCTAACAAAAAGTAGCGGTATTTTTATATTTTGTCTGAATATTAAGATTTTACACTCATGTCTGCAATAATATTCATTGCTTCCTGAAGGTAAAGGTCTTTTTTCAAATTTTTGATCCAGATTTCAGATTTTTTCTTGAAGGCTTCGTCTTTTTTCTCTCTTTCAATTTCGTTCTGATACATCGTAAACTGAAGACCATTTTCAAATTTCGTTAATGATTTGAATTTTTCGATCTGCGCTTTTCTCTGCTTCATTACATCATTGAATTTATTGATATTTAAAGTAATGGTTTCCTCTTTATCCAGTTTTTCTCTCCACTGAGCTGATTCTAACAACAACTGATATTTTGCATTTTTAGCCATTCTGTCGTTGCTTGCTTTTTCCAATGCCTGAATGTTGAAATAATTAAGCTTCTGGAAACTTGTGGAAGGAATTTTATCCCAAGCCAGAGCATAATCGTCATATCTTTCTCCGATCTCCGCATAAGTAAAGAAATCTTTCATCTGAATGTCTGAAACAATTCCTTTTCTCTGGGTAGATTCTCCTGTAATTCTGTAGAATTTCTGGATCGTCAGTTTTAAAGATCCGAAATCGTCTTCTGTATTTAAGAATCTGTTCAGATCCACAAAAGTCTGAACTGTTCCTTTTCCGAAAGACTGCGGAGAACCGATAATCATTGCTCTTCCATAATCCTGCATTACTCCTGCTAAGATCTCAGAAGCTGAAGCAGAAAGTTCGTTCTGCATGATTACCAATGGTCCCGTCCAGATCGGAGTTTCATTTTTATTTTTTAAGGTCTGAATTTTCCCGTTTCCGTCTTTTACCTGTACGTACGGTCCTGCCTGCATGAAAAGTCCCATGATGTCTCCAACTTCCGTTAAAGAACCTCCTCCATTGTTTCTAAGATCCAGAACAATCCCTTCAATTCCCTGAGCTTTAAGCTTAATAATCTCATTTTTAATATCATCTGAAGCATTTCTTCCGTTAGGATTTTCAAAGTCTGCGTTGAAGCTTGGCAAATTAATGAAACCGTATTTTTTACCGTTCGGAGAGTTTACGATAATACTTCTCGCGAAAGTATCTTCAATGGCAACTTCTTCACGGATCATGGTTACATCTTTTATCGTTCCGTCTTTTTTCTGAACCGTTAAAGTAACCGGAGTTCCTTTTTCTCCCCTGATGAGTCTTACGGCTTCATCTGAAAGCATTCCTACGACATTTACCGCATCTTCTTTCGGTTTAGATTTTACTTTTAGAATTTTATCTCCTTCGGAAAGCTGTTTGGATTTCCACGCCGGAGCACCGATCGTTAAAGCGCCCAAATAAAGATTTCCTTTTTTCTCCTGAATAATGGCTCCAATTCCAATTACTTTTCCGGTGAAATTGGTATCAAAATCTTCTTTATCCTTTGGAGAATAATAGTTGGTGTGTGGATCGAAAACTTCCGTATAGGCATTCATATACACGGTAAACCAGTCCATTTTCTTTCTCTTTTTGAATCTCGTAAAGGTTTCTTTCACAAGATCTTTCACCTCATCGGTTGCTTTTTTGAGCTTCTGATCCGGCGCAAGAGGCTGATATTTTATGGTATCTTTCAGGTTGTATTTCTGTACAGAATCTTTTTTCTCTTTCTGAGCTTCTTCTTTGCTGTTCATCGATTCAATTTCCTGAAGAATATTGTATTTGATGAATTTTTTCCACTCGTTATACTGCTCCTGCTTGTTTGCAGGAACTTTTTTCATTTTCGGTTCCAGAATAAGCGTTTCATCTTCTTCCAGATTAATCGGCTTGCTGAAAATATCCTGCGTAATTTTATCGATTTCGTCCACTCTCTGGTATAGTCTGTCGATGGTAAGTTTGTAGAAAGTAAGATCTCCCTGGTTGATGTAATCATCCAGTTTCGTTTCATGCTTCCCGAATTCATCCATATCCGATTGAATGAAATATCTTTTTCCCGGATCTACCATCTCGAAATAATGCTTATAAACATCTTTAGAATAGGCATCGTTGATGGGTTTTGGGCTGTAATGCAAATAAGAAAGTGTATTTTTCACGCTCACCATTATCGTCTGCATCTTTTCGTCATCATTCTTTGGCGAGTTGAAACAAAACATTAGACTTGTTAATGGAATTAGGAGTAAAAATTTATTTAGCTTAAAATTTTTCCACATAAATCTGTAATGTATTTTATTAATTTTAAAAAAGTATTGTAATAAGTAGTTATTTTTTATTCTCCGTTACAAACTATCAAATTTAATACCTTATTTCTAAATATCTGTTACTTTTAAGGAATTTTATTAAGATCAGGATTTATCTTAATTTTTACTGTTGAAAGTATGGTTTAAAAGCTCAAAAATTCAAAAACCATTATTTCACACTCAAAATATTTAAACCCAAAGTTTTTTCCGAAGAAAGTCTTTTATAGTATATTTGTTACAATTAAAAAATTTATATGGAAAGACCACTTATTCTGGTTACGAATGACGACGGAATTACAGCACCGGGAATCAGAAATCTTATCAGTTTTATGAACGAAATCGGAGAAGTAGTTGTTGTAGCACCCAATTCTCCGCAAAGCGGTAAAGGTCATGCGATTACCATAAATTCTACTTTAAGTTACGAAGAAGTACATCTCGAAGGCCCGCAAAAGGATTTTTCCTGCAGCGGAACTCCTGTTGACTGTGTAAAGATGGCTCTTGATAAAATTCTTCCGCGAAGACCGGACATTGTGGTTTCAGGAATCAACCACGGAGCAAATTCATCCATTAATGTGATTTATTCAGGAACCATGTCTGCTGCTGTTGAAGCGGGGGTAGAAAGTCTTCCTGCCATCGGATTTTCTTTGCTGGATTTCAGCTGGGAGGCAGATTTTACGCAGGCAAAAGAATACATCCAGAATATTGTGAAAAGAACTCTGGAAAACCCAATGCCAAAAGGAATTGTATTAAATGTGAATATTCCGAAACTTCCGAAAGAGGAAATAAAAGGGGTGAAAGTCTGCAAACAGGCACACGCAAAATGGGAAGAAAGCTTTGATGAAAGAGTAAATCCTCACGGGAAAAAATATTACTGGCTGACCGGATATTTCAACAATATGGACGAATCTGAAGACGCCGATGAAACCGCTTTAGCCAATGGATATATTTCTATTGTTCCGGTGAAATTCGATCTTACCGCTTATGAGTATATGAATACGCTGAATGAGGTGATGAAGTTTGATTAAATATAAATATTGAGGCGTAAAAAAATTTACGCCTTATTTTTTTGCAATAGAAACTCTTACACCGAATAAAATTCTAATCATATCAAAGACGGAAAATCTTATGTATTGATATTCTGTTAGATTAAGTTTTTTTTTAAGATCAATATAATTGGAATAATCAAAACTTGAAATTCTTTCTACTACTCTATTATCTTTAATAAGATATAAAACATTGTACGACTGATATTTGGCTCTTTCCATTTTTTCAAAACAAAAATCTAAATCATCTATCTTAATTGTTTCAGTTTTAAAAAATTTTTTAAAGATAATCATACCATCAGTTATTATAATTTTTGTATGAATTTTAAAGAAAAAATTCCAAAATAAAACCAATGCTGAAATAAAAAAAATATCTCTCAGAATATATAATATCTTAAAACTTCTAAAATCATCAATAATAATGAAAGTAAAGACTATTGTAGATAAAAACGTTAAAAAATACACAATCATGAATGATTCGATATTAATCCTTGATCTCATTCTTTAATGTCTTAAAACAAAACTTTATCCTCTTTCCTCAATTCCTCCAGATATTTGCTTTTATCATCACGGTAAAATAAATTCATGGTTTCGAAAGGAATCATTTTCAGGTCTTTATTCACGATGTGAACACAGGATTTTTTCACAGCGCGGACATCAAAATCATGCGCATCCATAAAGTTCATGATGATAATTCTGAATAGGTTATCATAATCCAGATTGGGTGCGGAAACGTCAGGAAGACAGCACAATAACTGATTAACTTTAGGTTTTACTTTATCTACAGAAATTCCGGTGCTGAAAATATCCAGAAGCTGCATCTGCAATCCGGTATCCTGTTCATAAACAATGGTATTTCGGGTTTCATTGTTCAGTAAATCAGCAGGATTGATGTATCGTGTCAAAGGAATCGTTTCGCCTTCCAGTTTCAGAATATATCCCATCGCCAAAGCATCGGGATTGCACGGAACCGGAATGATATCATCCGAATTCAGCAAAGGAAACTGATTGAGAATTTCCTGCCTTACTTCTGTTAAAGTAATTTTTTCATGAGCAGAATCTTCACGGTTTCTTCCTGCAATTTCTACAGGCTGAAAAGTAATTCCGCGGACGCATTTCTGTTTCAGGGCAAAATCAATAATTTTTCCGATTTCGTCAATATTTTTATCTTTCTGAAGAACAATGACGAGGGTTGTAGAAAGATTTAAAGCATTCAATTTCTCTAAAGCTTTCATTCGTACGTCTGTTAAATCTTTTCCTCTGAAATCTTCCAGAACTTCCGGTTTAAAAGAATCAAACTGAAGGTAAATTTCAAATTCCGGAGCGTACGTTGCCAGTTTTTCGACAAAACCGGGATCATTGGCAATTCTTACCCCGTTCGTATTCAGCATTAAATGTTTAATGGGTTTTGACTTGGCAATATCCATGATTTTAAAAAATTCCGGATGAATTGTCGGTTCTCCTCCACTGATCTGAACGACATCCGGTTCGCCTTCATTTTTAACAATGATATCAAACATCGCTTCGATTTCTTCCAGACTTCTGTGACTTCCGTAATGCGGTGAAGACATTGCGTAACAGATAGGACAGGTAAGATTGCACCGATCTGTTACCTCCACAATAGAAAGGCAGCTATGTTGCTCATGGTCAACACATAAACCACAATCGTAAGGACAGCCATATTCTACATCGGTTCCAAAATGATGCGGCATTTCAGAAACTTTATTGTAATTTCTGATGTTTTTATAATACTGAACATCAGAAGCAATTTTAGTTTTGAAAAATCCGTGATCCGGACATCTTTTCGTCATGAAAACCGCTTCGTCTTCGATGATAATTTTTGCTCCGACTCTTTTTAGACATTCCGGGCAAAGACTTATGGTATAATCGTAATACGTATAATTTCTTACTGGCATAATTTCGTTTTTACAGGCTAAAACCACAGATGCATCCTCCCGCAATAAACGTAAGAATTCCGATAAGGATTCCGATCAAAGGAACTTTAAAGCTGTACTTTTTTTCAGAACTTGTCGCAGACATAATTCCGATGATGATGGCAATTAAAATGGAAATTGCAAAGATGATAAGTCCCAGACAAAGAAATAAGATTCCCAATCCGTTAAGCTCGCTATTTCCAAAATTACCGACTTCTAATAATTTCATGATTATTTTTTTTCAATAGATAAATATAGTAAATGATCACTAATAAACATACGATTTGTATTGTGCTCAGATTCAAAATGATATTAAATTTAGGCTTAATAAAATCCAGTATGAATCTGAATGAGAAATAAGAAAGCATAAAAAGCTGGAATAAAGCTCCGGATCTGTATGTATAATTCTTTTGAAAATATTTCAGCGCGATAAAAACAATCAATAAAAAGAACATTTCGTATAAAGCGACGGGATGTCTGTTGATATGATCTCCTAAATCCATTCCGAACATTGAACGTGTTGGTAATCCGTAAGTTTCCTCGTAAATCCCTGTACAAAAACATCCGATCCTTCCTATAAACATAGCGGTAATTAAAGGATAAACCATTTTGTCACCCGTACTTTCTTTTTTGCCTATAATTTTCTTCATAAGCTCCACTCCAATGAGACCACCTGCCAAACCTCCCACAATGGTATTATTCAGCCATATATACATCCAAACATTTTCAGCTTTCATCAAATCGTAAGGTCTTTCCAGCGAGCCAATGATATGGGAACCGAGCAGCGCGCCCAGAGTAGCAGCAATAAGAATCAGCAATGAATTGACACTGCTGAATTTCTCTTTATCTTTTCTTTTGGCAAAAGTATAATACCGCATTCCTATAAAAATCCCTAAAGATTCCGTAACGGGATGCAGTAAAACTTCTTTGCCTAAAATATCAAGTGTCACAGGAAATTCCATGGTTTCAAAAGTATTGTTTTTAATTAAAACTTACTCAATTATTATCCTGATTTTAAAATTGATCTAAACATTTTCTTTAAAATTTTATGTGTGGTCCTTTTGTCTTGAAACAAAAGAACGAAAAGTTCAAGACTTTGAATCTGAATGCTAAAAATTAAAATTCATTCCTAAAATTCCCAAAACTTGCGCGAATTCAATTGGGGTCTTTTGATTAAAAATTTGCCTCGCGCTTCAAACAGTGGGAATTTTTTAACGGAATAAATTGTAATTTTCTTAACGCTTCAGCTTCATATGTCGATTTTTCTGATCGTATTTATGATTTAGTAAGCTTCTGAATCAAGATTTAAATTGTATTAAATAATTTTTGATTATCCGCTATTAATTATACTGTTTTTTCTAACGCAAAGGACTCGCAAAGATTCTTTATATACTAACTGTTTTTAAGTTCGCAAGGGCGTTTCACTCAGCAAAGAACTCAAAGATTTTTTCCAATTATGACAAATAACGGACAATCATAAATAATTTATAAAATCCTTTTAAATAAAGATTAGAATCAATCTTTTTCATAATTTTAATTAAAATAATTATCCGAATTATGAGAATAGAATATGATATTAAACTGGGTTTTAAGGATGTAATGTTCCGTCCGAAACGTTCTACCCTGAAATCCCGTTCTGAAGTTGATCTTGAGAGAGAATTTACCTTTAAACATACCCGAAAAAAATGGCAGGGCGTTCCCGTGATTGCTGCCAATATGGATACGGTGGGAACTTTTGAAATGGCAGTGGAACTGGCAAAAGAAAAAATCATCACAGCGGTTCATAAGCATTATTCTGTGGAAGAATGGTCAGAATTTTTGAATTCTCAGCCTGAAAACATTTATCAGTATATCGCATTAAGCACGGGAACCGGAAAAGCCGATGAAGAAAAAATAAAAACCATCCTCGAAAGACATCCAAAAATCGAGTTTCTCTGCATTGATGTAGCCAATGGTTATTCTGAGCATTTTGTGGAATTTGTGAAGAAGGCAAGGGCAAATTTCCCTGATAAGATCATCATTGCCGGAAATGTTGTAACCGGAGAAATGGTGGAAGAACTTCTGTTAGTCGGCGCAGACATCATTAAAGTCGGGATTGGTCCCGGTTCGGTTTGTACGACGAGAGTGAAAACCGGAGTGGGATATCCTCAACTTTCGGCAGTTATAGAATGTTCCGATGCGGCACATGGTTTAGGAGGTCATATTATTGCGGATGGCGGCTGTAAAGTTCCGGGAGATGTGGCGAAAGCTTTTGGCGGCGGTGCAGATTTTGTAATGTTGGGCGGAATGTTTGCAGGACACGATGAAAGCGGTGGCGAAATCGTGGAAGAAAACGGCAAAAAATACAGACTTTTTTACGGAATGAGCTCGAAAACAGCCATGGATAAACATTCGGGAGGTGTTGCAGAATATCGGGCTTCGGAAGGAAAAACTGTAAAAGTAGCTTATAAAGGTCCGGTTCTGGATACGGTAAAAGATATTTTAGGCGGCGTTCGTTCTACCTGTACTTATGTGGGCGCTTCCAAACTAAAAGAACTGTCGAAAAGAACGACTTTCATCAGAGTTCAGGAGCAGGAAAATCAGGTATTTAAAGAGTAACAATTGAACAAAATATTTAATATTGCAAATGGTGATTGTCTCGCTGAACAATTGAAGGAAACAACAATTTCCGGCGAGATGATTATCTGTAGAGAAGCTTTAGTTGCAGGTTCTTTACAGGCTGAAAATTTTGATGTTTTCTGGAAAGTAAGATCAGAATTTATTGCTGAAAATTATGGTGATACAAAAGAAAATTATTACCGTAAAGTGGTTTCAGAATGCAATAAAATAATGCAGGTCCCGGAAGATTCTGAGGTATATCTTTGGTTTGAAGATGATCTTTTTTGTCAGGTTAATATGTGGTTTTGCTTAACGCTGATTCCGAAGGATAAAAATATCAATATCTACAGGATTTTTCCAAAATCATCGAAAGAAAGCCAATGGAAAGGGTTTTCGGATTTTGACCGTTTTGATTTGGAAGAAACATTAAATTCAGGAGTTTTATTTAAACAAAAGGATCTTGAATTGGGGCTGAATTTATGGGAAGCTTATCAAAGTAATCATCAAAACAAATTAAAACAACTTTCTGAAATTCAATCTGATTGCTTTCGTTTTTTACCTGAATTAATTACTGCTTATCAAAACATTAATCCTGAAGTTTTTATTCAAAATTTAATCCTGAACGGCATTACTGATTTTAGTGAGGTGTTTGAAAAGTTCCGTGAGGAGCTGGGAATTTTCGGATTCGGAGATTTGCAGGTGAAGCTTATTTATGACAAAGTTTTTCAGGAAAAATAGCGCTTATTTTACAACAATGCTTTTCTTGTTGAAAAATTTTTCCAACTGATCATTAACGTACTTTTTCTCTTCTTTTGCGGAAGACAATTCATCAAAGTACAGTATTTTAGGAACTTCCCTGATTCTGTCAATCTTTAAAGAATCTTCTTTAGAATTCTGAATGACTGTAATTCTGTCTCTTATTTCCTTATCATATTCTTTTAAATCGGTTACAAAAATTTCTTTAACGAAATTATTCATGTTGTAATCTATATTAAACCCTGAATAACTCTGACTGAAAAAATCTGTTTCCGGCAGAAAGATAACTAAAAAACTGATCCACCAAAATCTTTTTAAATTCTCTTTTTTGTATACTAAAAGAAAAGAAAGGGTAGCTAAAAATAAGATGACAATATTATCATTTTGTCTTCCTACAATATTGATCAGATAGCCTAAAAGCATTAAAGGAAGTAATGAAATCATACAAATTATGCAAGCTTTGGTAAATTTCACTTTACTTTTTAAGGCAGTAAGTTCTTCAAAAAACAAAGCAGTAAATAAAGGAATAAGAAATATTGTTTTTATAAAAATATAGCCTAAATTAAAAGTGAAAAAAGCGGCTCTTTTCGTCCACATCCAATAAAAAGTATCATCAGATTTTACCATTCTGTTAAAATTTCCGGGAGCTAAAAAGCTGATAAGAAATCCGGTAATTCCGATGGTTAAAAGAATTTTACTTTCATTTGATGGCTTTTCAAAGCATATAAAACTCAATACTCCTAACAAAAGCAGCGCAATGATTTCGTTTGCACCCATCAGAATGAAAATGACAACAGTGCTTAAAAAAAACCATAGTTTTTTGTGTGACTGCTGAAACTTTCCGTAAAAAAACAATAGAAGACCCGATAAAATAACCGGTAAAAAGTAGACATTAGATCCTGTAATCCAAAAATAATGTTCCGGTAAACTGATTAATCCAACCGTATAAATAAAGAAAAATAACAGGCTCTTTTTTAGTGCTTCTGTAAAGGTATAATTAAAATACAGTCTGAAATTTAAAATAATGACTGTAAGAAAGGAAGTGAGTAAAAATACAGGATAAATTTTCGGGAGTATATTGAACGGATCTTTAGAAACAGGATTCAGCATATTAATGGTGTAGCCAAAATATCTTCCTCCCCAATGCATATAAAAATCACAGACATTCCCTAAAAATCCTAATTTTTTTGTTCCATAGGAATAGATATAATCATCGGTCTGATATACATTAAAAAAAGAAAAGTAAACCAGACCGATTAGAAGTAAAACCGACAAGAATAAGGTAATATTCTGTACCGTTCTCATATATTTTATGTCAAAAGACCTCCGTCAACATTTAACGTCTGTCCTGTAACGTAAGAAGACATTTCGCTACCTAAAAATACGCATGCATTTGCAATATCTTTTGTTTGTCCCAATTTTTTCATCGGGATGGCTTCGTTCCATTTTTCTTTTGCTTTGTCATCTAAAGCATCCGTCATTTCAGTCTGAATGAATCCCGGAGCAATTGCGTTGCAGCGGATGTTTCTTGAACCTAATTCTAATGCTACAGATTTAGTGAAACCGATAACTCCTGCTTTGGAAGCTGCATAGTTCGCCTGTCCTGCATTTCCGCTGATCCCTACTACAGAAGTCATGTTGATGATTGATCCTTCTTTTGCCTTCATCATAGGCTTAATTACCGCTTTGGTAAGGTTAAATACAGAATCTAAATTTACTTTAATTACTTTATCCCAGTCATCTTTCGACATTCTCAAAAGCAGATTGTCTTTTGTAATTCCTGCATTGTTTACCAAAATATCAATTTTTCCAAACTCAGCCATTACTTCGTCCACTAAAGTCTGAGCGGCATCAAAATCTGATG
>NZ_JBBCQL010000017.1:0-34195 GCF_037149975.1 Chryseobacterium sp. VD8
TTGCAATATAAAGATTCGGAGAAATTGCCTTACCTGTCTGTCCTACGTGTTCTGTGTGAGGTCTCCATCCAATATCTGAAACCGGTTTTGAACACGCTGTTGCTGCGCCCAAAACATTTGCCAGATCTTCTACCATTCCCCAGTTTTCAGGACCTTTTAACCCTCTTCCAGCAGAAACTACGATTTCTGCTTCTTTAAGGTCTAATTTTCCTGAACTCTGCTCATGAGAAATTACTTTTGTATCTTCATTAGCAACGGATAGATTTTTCACTTCTTCTGATCCGGAAACTGCATTTTCCTTCACTCCGAAAGCATTTTGAGAAACGGTTACAATTACCCCGCTTCCTTCTGCTTTTGCATGCATAAATCCTTTTCCTGAGAAAGCTCTTCTTTTCACCTGAAACGGAGAAAGACTTTCAGGAGCTTCCAATACATTTGTAATTAAAGAATGTCCGTTCATTACTGCCAACATCGGAGCAATGGAAGAAGCATCTGTTGTGTGAGGGAAAACGATGATGTTTCCGTTTGCTACTTCACTTACCGCCTGAGCATAAGCTTTAGCTGAGAAACTTTTAAGACCTTCGTCTTTGATGTTGATTACGTTTGATGCTCCATATTTATACAATAGATCTGAAGAATCTGTAGGGTTTACAGAGATTGCCGTTACGGTATCTCCGGCCTGATCTGCAACAGCTTTAGCATAAGAAACTGCTTCAAAAGCTGCTTTTTTGTAAACTCCGTTTATATTTTCTGCGTATACGAATACTGCCATTTTTTGAATTTTAAAAAATTAAAGGTTTAGGTTTAGGCTAAGATTTAGAATTTAAATCTAAAACTCAGTCTTAGCCTCAATATTAGATAACTTTTGCTTCTTCGTGAAGTAATCTTACCAATTCATCCAAATTATCCGGAGAAACCAGTTTTACAGCTGCTCTTGGCGGAACGCTGTCATAAGAAACTCCCTGAACTTTCACCTCAGAAGAAGTAGGTTCAACTACCTGCAAAGGTTTTGTTCTTGCAGACATAATTCCTCTCATGTTAGGGATGATAAGATCTTTTTCGTCTACCAATCCTTTCTGACCCGCGATTACAGCCGGTAATTTTACAGAAATAGTTTCTTTACCGCCTTCAATTTCTCTTACCGCAGTAGCTTCACTTCCGTTTACATCAAGTCCTACAGAAGCGTTTACGAAAGGCTGGTTCAATAACTGAGCTACCATTCCCGGAACAGAACCTCCGTTATAGTCTATTGATTCTTTACCGCAAAGGATTAAATCGTATCCTCCGTTTTGTGCAACTGCTGCAATTTCTTTAGCTGTAGAGAAACTGTCTTTAGGATCAAGATTTACTCTCACTGCATCATTTGCTCCGATTGCCAAAGCTTTTCTTACAACAGGTTCGGTAGAAACATCTCCTACGTTGATTACGGTTACTGTTGCTCCCTGAGATTCCTGTAATTTTATTGCTTTTGTTAACGCAAATTCGTCAAGAGGATTAATTACCCACTGAATTCCGTTTTTGTCGAATGCAGATTTATCCGCTGTAAAGTTAATTTTGGAAGTAGTATCCGGAACACTACTTATACAAACTAATATTTTCATATGTTGTTCTTATTGTTTTAATGGTCAGATGAAACTTTTAGGTTTCATGTGTACTATTTTTTAGCCCTTAATTAATTTAATGTTTGTTTAAATTTTAACTCAATTATCTGTTGCTAATATAAATAAAAAATATATTATGCATGCATAGTACTTATTATTTTACTATTCAATGCATTAAAGTCCATTATTTAGCGGGTTTTGTTGCCCGAAATTCAATCTTACTCGGTAAAACTCTCGAGTTCATTTTTAAAATATCCAAAACCAGATTCCCCATATCTTCAGGCTGAATCTTCCATGCGTCTTTTTCCGAAGGAGTATTTCCGTTGAAATGGGTGGCTACAGAACCTGGCATAATTACGGTAGATTTGATGTTGTACTTTCGTAAATCGATCATTGCTGCCTGCGTAAACCCTACCACACCAAATTTTGAGGCGTTATAACCTGTTCCGTTTTCAAAGAAATTTGCTCCTGCAAGACTTGAAACTGTGATATAATATCCTTCTGTCTTTTTCAATTCTTCTACAGAAGCTTTTAATGTGTAGAAAACACCTGTTAAATTCGTTTCAATCATATCATTCCACTCTTCAGCAGATAGTTTATCAACAGGCTTAAAAATTCCTAAACCCGCATTTGCAATCACAAAATCCAGTCTTCCGAACTTTTCTTTTATCTGTCTTACTGCATCTTCTTCATTGGTAAGATTTTTAACATCAGATACAATTCCCAGAACATTTTCAGAAATCAGCTTTAATTCCTGTTCAGCTTTTTCTACATCTTCTTTTTTTCTTCCCGAAAATGCAACTGAAACTCCGTTTTCAAGTAAAATTTTGGCAATTCCGAAACCAATTCCCTTTGTTCCACCTGTGATGTATGCTACTTTATCTTTGATCATATTATTGCGAATTTAAGTTCTTAAAAATAGCAAAAATGCTTTAAATAAAGTAATTTTTATTGCCTAACATTTGTCAGTTTACTGGTTCAAATAAAAAAGCGCTCCGAGTAGAAGCGCTTTGAAAATAATATTAAACTTAATTTATTTTTTGATGAATTTCTGGGAAATTTTATTTCCTTTAGATTCAATACTGATAATATATGAACCAGCATTCAGATGTTTTACATTTATTTTATCTCCCTCCAGTTTTACATCTACTTTTTTACCGGCAATATCAAATACTTCGATGTTACTGAATTTGTCTGCAGATTTAACAGAAATGTAATCTGTTGTGGGATTTGGATAAACAGAAACTCCTTTATCACTCAAAGAAACATCATTGGTTGATAATGTAGGTCTGTCTATGGAAAAAGTATCAATACCAATAAGATCCGAATTATTTCCACTTGGACCTCCATCGGTTACATAGTATCTGAAAGCAAATCTTACGGGAACCGGTGTTGTTCCTACTCCGGTAACCGTAAAGCTATATTTTGTCCATATTTTGGGATAAACAAAGTTTCCTGCCAAAGTTGGATTAACAGATACTCCTAAGTTTGTAAAGGAACCCACATCAGCAGCTCCGGTAGTCGGAAGAACGGCTCCGGCCGCTAATGCATATCTTAGTTCCAGACGATCAGGATAATCGGTAGTTCCGTCTGTTCCTTTTCTGGAATAAAAGCTTACAATGTCGCCGTTTTTAACGTCTATTGCATTCGTGAATAACCAGTTGCTGATTGTTCCCGCACCAGATGTACTTGTATAATTTACTAAAGCAAAAGAATTGCTGCCTCCTGCCTGTCCCACAGGAACAGTAGTTGTGTTGCCGCTTCCAAACAGGGGATTGGTTAAAGGAGTGGTATAAGTGGCTTTTGTCCAAACCGAGGTAGTTACAGGACTACTTTGATTAGAGGTTGTCCAGGTTGTAAAAGCGGTATCAAAACCATAGCTGTAAACGTTTGTCTGCGCGTACATCGAGACCAGGCTCAGAAACGAGCCGAGTAGTAAAATTTTTCTCATATCATTAAAATTTAGTTTTATAAATATATTAATAATATTTTGAAAACAAAACAATTATATTTAAAAAATGATACTGATACCACAATTATAAGTAAAATTTTAACAATAAAGGCTACATTATTTACAATGCAGCCTTATTATTAAAAATATTTTCAATATTATTCTTTGATCAGTTTTTTGGTGACAAAACCTGCCTCTGTTTTAATTCCTAATAAATAATTTCCATTTGCTAAGCCGGAAACATTCACTTTATTACCGCTTAAAGGAAGATCGATTCTTTTTCCGGAAAGATCATAAACATACACCGAAAGTATTTTATTTTTACCTTCAATAGTTACAATATCTTTTGCAGGGTTAGGATAAATATCAATAATTTCTTTTGTATTCGAAACTTCTTCTTTAGTAGCGAGGATTGTATTGTTAGAATAAGAAAGATTAAAGTCATCGATCGCCCAATTATAGGCAACTGAATTTCCTGATGCATTAATATTATAGGTGCGGTACTGCCCAACATCTAATCCAGGAATTAGTGTATATCCTGCAGGTGGAGAAGAGAAAGTGTAGCTTTCCTGCGGAGTATACCAGTTCATAACTCCTGTCGTCATATTATATGCCATTCCTACAGTAACCCAAGTGTTCGCAGGATAGGTTGCTCCTAAAGTTTTGATACCAAAGAATCCTCTTGTTCCAGCATTGGATAATGTTCCTCCGGCTGTAATAGATTTGGTGGCAACATTATAAATGAGACTTATGATAACTGAAGGAGTTGTTCCGTCATCAAAAAGCGTTATATACACAGATCCGGTACCGTTTGCAGATCCGGTATAAAAACTACATGTCGCTTTTATAATATCGTTACCTGTGGTAGCATTTACTCCTACTAATTTAATAGCATAGTGATTATTTGGATCGCTTGTAGCTGCATAACCCGGTCCTGCAGTAACTTTTAAAGAATTTGCATGAGCCGCATCAATAGTAGCGATCTGGTAATCTGAAGCAGCACCATTTAATAAATAATATCCTCCTTGTCCTGTAGAAGCTCCTGTAAAGTTTGTTCCGACATTTCCGGCAGTTAAACTGTTAAAATTCTGGCTGTCAATAACCTGTCCGTAAATACTGCCTACAGAAAGTATTCCGGAAATAAAAAGTAGAATTTTTTTCATTATATTTCAATTAATTTATTAGCTGCACTAAATATAAAAAAAATTCCTTAAGAAAAAAAATCCTAAGGAACTCATTTATTGATTGTTAAAAATTACTTCGCATAATTCTCAAAAAATAACGGAATACTTTCTATTCCTTTATAAAAGTTAAACAGCCCGTAATGTTCGTTTGGAGAGTGGATCGCATCTGAATCTAATCCAAAGCCCATTAAAACAGATTTAGCTCCTAAAACCTGCTCGAACATAGCAGTAATCGGAATACTTCCTCCTCCTCTGTAAGGAAGAACTTCTTTTCCGAAGGCTGATTCCATTGCCTGTTTTGCTGCCATAAATTCTTTTGTATCGGTTGGTAAAACATAAGGCATTCCTCCATGATGTGGAGTAACTTTTACTTTTACATTTTCCGGAGCAATTTTTTCAAAGTATTTCGTGAATTTTTCTGTTATTTCTTCCGGAGTCTGATACGGAACCAGACGCATTGAAATTTTAGCAAAAGCCTTTGACGGAATTACAGTTTTTGCTCCTTCTCCTGTATAACCTCCCCAAATTCCGTTGCAGTCTAAGGTTGGGCGAATCGAGGTTCTTTCGAGTGTAGTATATCCTTTTTCTCCTTCCACTCCGTTTAAGCCGATAGATTTTTTGAATTCTTCAGGGTTATCTTTCAGCTTATTCATATCTGCACGGTCTGAATCTGAAACGGTTTCTACATTATCATAGAATCCGTCGATTGTTATGTGACCGTCTTCGTCAATTAGTTTAGCAATCATTCTTGACAGGACGTGGATCGGGTTTGGAACGGCACCGCCATAAAGTCCTGAATGCAGGTCTCTGTTTGGACCTTCCACTTCTACTTCCACGTAGCTTAATCCTCTTAAACCTGTAGTAACAGTAGGTTGTTCGTTGCTGTAAATATGGGTATCTGAAATTAAAATACAATCACAAGAGAGTTTTTCTTTATTTTCATTTACCCAGTCTCCTAAGCTTACGGAGCCTACTTCTTCTTCTCCTTCGAGAATAAATTTAACATTGCAAGGAAGCGCATTGGTCTTCATCATGGCTTCAAAAGCTTTCAGATGCATGAAAAACTGTCCTTTGTCGTCTGCTGAACCTCTTGCAAAGATTGCTCCTTCCGGATGAAGTTCTGTTTTCTCAATATAAGGTTCGAATGGCGGTTTTGTCCACAATTCTAACGGATCTGCAGGCTGAACATCATAATGTCCGTATACTAAAACCGTCGGTAAATCTGTATTTAAAATTTTTTCTCCGTACACAATAGGATAGCCTTTGGTCTGGCAAATTTTCACATTATCTGCTCCTGCATTTTTAAGGTGTTCCGCTACTACATCTGCACATTTCAAAACATCGTTTTTATAAGCCGGATCGGCAGAAATGGAAGGTATTCTCAGTAATTCAAATAATTCATCTACGAAACGCTGTTTGTTTTCGTTGATGTAATTTAATGTCTCTTGCATTGTAAAATATTATTTTGCTAAAAGTAAAAAATTTGCTTCTCAGGAACAAACAAAAACGTATAATTTTCCTCAGGTCTGAAGTGTGCTGTCGGAAAATCTTAATCTGAATGGTATTTTATCCCTGAAATTGACTCACAGACTTCAGTTTAGCCGTGATTGCAGCATTTGTCTGAGCTCATTTTCTGGTTTTCGGCGCGGCTTCGCCGCGGCGAAAACCAGAAAATAGCGAGTGCGGAAAGCGCGAAACAGCTTCAAAAAAAATATCCCACATTGCTGCGGGACATTTTTATATTGTACTTTTAATTAGTGTTCAGCTTTCGGAGCTTCTTTAGCTTCGGCAGGTTTTGCAGTTGCTGTACTGTCTGTTTTTGGCGCTTCGGCTTCGTGCTTTTCTGCAGTTGCCTCTTCTGTATGCATTGTGGCAGCTTCTTGACCATGACCTTCACCTTGAGGATCATCTGAATATCTTTCTGCTCCTTCTTCAAGTTTCAAGGTATTTTTGTTCCCTCCGGCCTGAATTTTCTTACAGCTTACAGCAACAGTAGCAAGAGCTAAACATATAACTAATTTTTTCATATGTAAAATTTATTTTTTTAAGATCAGCAGAATCATTTTGCATAGATTAACAAAGACGATTCTTATTAATTTTTAATTGTCCAAAATTAAGGATTCCTATTTTTTTCGGCAACATTTTTATACTGATTTTAGTATAATTTTTCCTTTTTTGGATTGTGTAAAAATAAGATAGTTTTCTCCGCCATCCTTCAGGTTATATTTCTTCTTAATTTCTTCCGGTTTTAGAGGATAATTTTTGGAAATGATATTGAACTGACTTTTCTTCACAATCTGCTTAGCATCAATAACTTCCATCTCTAAAATCCTTCCGGGAAAATCAGTTATCTTTTGATTTAACGTGTAAAGATGTGTATTCGGATGTAGTTTTTTTAATCTGAATTTTTCTGAGATTACATTAAAAACTCCGGCTTTTAAAACCGAATTATTGGGAATGTAGATGTATTTTTCAGGTTCACCAAACTCTGCAACAGTAGTTTCTTCATCTCCAAATGTGAATGTAAACATTGATTCTTCACTTTCAAGGTTTACAGAATGACAGATGATCTTGTCTGAATTTTGGTTTGACAAAAATACTACGACTTCTTTAACATCATTTTTTAGAGCGATAATATCGATTCTGAAAAGATTGGGTAAAACAGAAGCCAGATATTTCAGATCAATTAACGGCGAAAGTTTTATTATTACCTTGTTGGAAACAGAAAGTAATTTTTCCTGGATATCAATAATATCAGGCGACAGATCTTCGAGTAAAAAGACTTTATTTTTATTGTGGTCTCTTCGCGCGGGATCAAGATAGATTACATCGTAAGTTTCTTTATTTTCATTTAAAAAATCTTCGAGGTTCTGGTTGGTAAACTTTGCTTTTCTTCCTAAAATGTTCCAATTGTGTTCAACAATTGCCAAAAGCTCAGCATTTTGTTCCACCAAAGTTATTTCTTCGAAACTTTCTGATAAATAATAGGCATCAATTCCAAAGCCGCTGGTTAAATCGATGAACTTTTTACCTTTTAAGATTCGAGATTTATACAATGCTGTTTTTTCGGAGGAAGACTGCTCTAAATTCAGTTGCGGCGGAAAAATAATTCCTTCTTTCAGCAGAAACGGAAATTTCTTCTGTGCAACCTGCTTTCCTTTGATCTGCTGGACAATTTCCTGTATGGTAATTTCCGGAAACGGGGATTTTTTTAATAACAAAGAATGCAAATCTGCGTTTAGATTTGCATTGATAAATTGCTGAATTTCTTCTTTTAAAAGCTGTTTATTCACCTTTATTTTGAAATTTTCTTGAGATGAACGATCTGGTTCTTGTCCGCTTCCTCAAAAGTTGCCGTATCCTTTCCGGACATATCAAGATAGAGATCCATTTCTTTATCGTTTGTAAAACGGACAATTCCGTTCAATGTACCTTTTTCCACTTCCTCATTACCTTCAAAATAGCCCGTTTTTATAAGGATTTTTGCAGGATCTGTAGTTTCATCCAACTGATACTTAATATAAGAAAACTTTCCTTTAAACGGTCCTTTTTGAATGAGTGTCTTTTTACCTACCATATTTAAATCTTTCACATGAAGACTAAAATATCCGTCTTTGGAAAAGGAAACCGAGTTTTTTATACCTTTGGAATCGACTCCCTGCCAATTTCCCACAATTCTGTTTTGCGTCTGTGAAAAGACGAAAGTAGAGATCAGAATCCCCATCAATAAATACAAGTTTTTCATAGTTTAGTTTTTTATTCAAACATTTCCGCCCAGCGAACGGATTTAATTTCTTTTTCGTTATAAAGTTCCTCAACAGACTTTTTGAGATCTAATTTTGGGTATAAATTAACGCCGATCAGCTTTATTTTACCTTCTTCCACCCACTTCTGTTCTTCAACTGCATGATCGTAGATATTTTTCTGAATAGTTCCCTGTTTTAAAAGTTTCAGATAACCTCCGTTCTCCTCTATTTCCACAAAAAACGCCCATGATTTTTCTGCGATCTGCTGTGTAATATCTTCTACATAATAACTTCCGTTAGAGGCATCTTCAAAAACATTGATGATGCTTTCATACGCAAGAACAATCTGCTGTTTGAAGGAGATTTCTTCTGAGTTCTCGGTGCTTTTTTCTACCAGATAATTATTGCTGAAAACGGCATCTGCTCCGCCGATCATGGCTGCTGCAAGTTCTAAAGTAGAACGGATCAGGTTGTTTTCGTTATCGGAAACCGCTTTATTTCTCAGGGAAGTTTCTGCAAAAATGTATGGAATTTCATCCAGATCGTATTCTTTTGACAATTGATTGAAAACTATTTTAAATGCTCTTAGTTTAGCCATTTCAAAGAAGTAATTTCCACCGACTGCTATTCTGAAGATCAGTTTATTTAAAATCTCAGAACCATAGATTTCTACAAGTTCTTTTGTTTTTGCCAAAGCAATTCCCAATTGCTGAACAATAGAGGCTCCAGCGTTCTGATGAAGGGAAATATCTACACAAATATGTCTTCTGAACTGTTTTGCGAGTAATTCTTTGACCAACTGGTCATTAATTACAGCTTGTTTTTCATCAAAAACATCAATTAGTGAAAAGTATTGGTCTTCTTCTTTCGGACTGATGTGACCTGCGAGTTCCGCATTATTTACGAAAATGGTTTTCTGTTCGAGGTTTTCTACATTTTGGTCTAAAATAAATGCAAAAACATCTTCTTCTAAACTTTCATGATATTTTGCTACCAAATGCGTGCTTTCTTCAATTTTCGGCAGATTTACCAATGGTTTCTGCACAGAATCGTAGAAAGGTTTCACAACAATTCCTTCCAGATTTTCTTTAGTAAGGATTGGGTAAATATCGTCTGTTTTAAGCTGTTTTTTTACTAAATTTTCCCAGGCTGTATTTGACATAGTTTTTGTTTGAATTTGTGAATGATCAACAGTCAATCCGCTTTTATTCATCAATTTTTATTTGATTATAATCCTAACGCAAAGGTTTTTCTATGATGATAAATGACGAAAAATCATTTTTTTAAATCCATTTGCGAAGCAGAATTCACTATTGAGAATTCATTAAAGAATTATTTCTTCGTGTTTGCGCTGTCCACGACCAAGATGAAAATTTCTTCATTTGGTTTTTTCATGAAATAGTTTTCTCTTGCGTATTTTTCTTTTTCAGACTTATTGTTCATCAGCTTTTTATAAAACGCATCGTTCTTTTCGTATTCGGTTTTATAATATTGAAGCTGTTCTTCATATTTGCTGATTTCGCCGTTCAGTTCATTAATTACCAGAAAAGAAGTTTTATCAAAGAAAATCATCCAGACCAGAAACAGACAGATTGTAATGGTATATTTATTCAAAAAATATTTCTGAATAAGTTTGAATGTTTCAGACTTGGGCTGAATGTCTTTAATAAGCTTATTTTCTTTCATTTTAATGTTTTCTCAACGAGTTTTTAATAACGGTGGTTAAAAAATCAATCGCAACGGAATTCTGTCTCATATTCGGGATGATCAGATCTGCTTCATTTTTGGAAGGCTCAATAAATTCCTGATGCATCGGTTTCAAAGTTGTCTGATAACGGTGTAATACTTCGTTAAGATCTCTTCCTCTTTCCTGTGTATCTCTCCTGATCCTCCTGATCAGCCTTTCGTCTGAATCTGCATGCACAAAAACTTTAAGATCGAATTCCTTCAGTAATTCCTTGTTGGTAAGAACCAGAATTCCTTCTACTACCAATACGTTTTTAGGTTCTACGGTAACGTGATCTCCTGTTCTTCCATGCGTTACAAAGCTGTAAACCGGCTGCTCTATTGATTCGTTATTTTTTAAAGCTTTTACATGTTGTATCAGAAGGTCAAAATCGATGGATTTGGGATGATCATAATTCAAGGCTTCTCTTTCCGCCAATGTAAGATTATGATTATCATGATAATAGTTATCCTGAGAAAGGATGTTCATTCCTTCGATGTCAAGCTGCTGAATGATCTTATCAACAACCGTAGTTTTGCCGGAGCCTGTACCTCCTGCAATTCCTATTACAAGCATTGTTTTTGTTTCTTTATAGTTTTTACAAATATACTATTTTACTTGAATGCAAATAAATATTAAAAGCTGAAATTGTTCAGAAAAAATACTGTACAAAAACACAGGATCATAAATTCCACTTTTAGCTTATGGCTTCTAATGAATTGATAATTGATTGCTCTCATAAAAAAAGCTCCGACGATGGTCGGAGCTGATCAATTTTATACGATTTCGCTGGTTAATTCTCTTGAAAGCAGTTTTTCGTGCATCGGTTTCAAAATATCCAGTGAACCTGTTTTTACGGTACATTTACCCTTAAAATGAACAAGAATTGTACATTGTTCCGCCTGTTCTAAGGTATGTTTGCAGATCTCTATCAAGCAGTCAATTACATAATCAAATGTATGGACATCATCATTATGCAGGACTAACTTGTATACTTCATCCGTTTCGTCCAGAACAAGAACATCTTCTTCATACTGACGTTTTGGATTTTCGTAATCTTTTATATGGTTATAAAAAATCATTTTTTTATTGTTTAAACTTCTCCTATTTTTTCTGCAAGATCACTGATGCTGTTCGGTTCTTCATAGACCAGTTCTACCAGTTCAACGCTCTTATTATTCATCTTAAGAATTTTAAAATGATAATCTTCCAGATCAAACTCCTGATTTTCCTCCGGAATATCCGCTAAAGCATGAAGAATAAAACCGGCTAATGTATTGTACTCGCTTTCTTCGGAAAGCGGTAATTTTTTAGGGATAAATTCATTGATTTCGTCCAATGGCTGTGTTGCCTGAACCCAATATGTATTTTCTCCGATCTTGTCTACAATTTTTTCTTCATCGTCTTCCTCATCCTGAATTTCTCCTACAAGCTCCTCCAAAATATCTTCGAGAGTAATGATCCCTTCAGTTCCTCCGAATTCATCAATAACGATTGCCAAATGCTGCTTTTTCTGCTGGAAAATTTTCAGTAAGTCTGAAATCTTTTTACTTCCTACAACGAAAAATGCTTCACGCATCAGTTCTTTAAGATCTTCATGATTCAGTTCACCTTTTCTTTTTACAAATTCTCTGATGATTTCCTTGGTATACAAAACACCGATCACATTATCAATAGAATTTTCATAAACTGGAATACGGGAATATCCGCTTTCCATGATTTTATTGATGATTTCATTGATATCTTCTTCAAAATCTATGGAAGTAATGTTCTGACGGGGAACCATGATCTGTTTTGCCGAATGATCTGTAAAATCAAATGCATTTTTAATGATCTCATAATTTTCTTCTTCAATTTCTCCGCTGTCAGCAGATTGTTTTACCAAAAGCTGAAGTTCTTCTGTAGAGTGAATTTCATGTTCTGAAGCCGGATGAATCTTTACCAGTCTCAAAAAGGTATTCGACATCAGGTTCATTAACCAAATAAAAGGCTTGAAAACCGTATAAAAAACTCTTAACGGAATTGCAGTTGCCATTGTAGTAGATTCCGATTTTCTGATCGCAATTGACTTCGGAATAAGCTCACCGAAAACAATGTGCATAATCGTAATCAGTACAAAACTTGTGATCACCGAAATGGAAGTGATGGTTGCCTGACTAAGATCAATACTAAGCGAATGGAAAATATTTTCTACAATATGGTGCAATGCGCTTTCTCCAACCCAACCTAAAGCCAGAGAAGCCAGCGTGATACCGAGCTGTGTAGCCGAAAGATATTCATCAAGATGTTTGATGATATGCTCTGCCTGCTTTGCCATAGAGTTTCCTTCTGCGGCTTTTATCTGAATCTGTGAATAACGAACTTTAACAATTGAAAATTCTGCGGCTACGAAAAAGCCATTAAGTAAAACAAGTAATAAGGCCAGCAAAAGCCTGACTATGTCCGAATCCATTTAGAAATTATATAAATTTAGTACTACAAATATATACAAAATAAAAATAACAAAAAAAGCATCGTGATGTACGATGCTTTAATATTGTGTTAAAATAATTCTTTACGAATTTTTCAAAGCTTCTGCTCCGGAAACGATCTCTAAGATCTCGTTTGTAATAGCAGCCTGTCTTGCTTTGTTGTAGAAAATTACCAAATCATTTTTCAGAGCCTGCGCGTTATCTGTCGCTTTATGCATCGCTGTCATTCTCGCTCCGTGTTCAGAAGCTACTGAATCAAGGATGGCTTTGAAAACCTGAGTTTTGATTGATTTAGGAATCAGATTATCTAATATTTCTGTTCTGTTTGGCTCAAAAATATAATCTGTTTCTACCTGAGGTTCTGTATTCTCAGGCATTGAAATTGGAAGAAGCTGTTCTGTAGTTACTTCCTGAGTGGCAGCATTAACGAATTTATTATAAATTAAATATACTTCATCAAATTTACCTTCTGTAAAGTTTTTCATTACAGCTTCAGTAACATGAGCTACAGTATCAAAGTTCAGATTATCGTAAACAGCACTTTCGTTTGCGTATACCTTACGGGTTCTTCTTACAGCATCAAAAGCTTTCTTACCGATAGACAAAACTTCCACCTCATATTGAGATTTGTTCTGAAACTGTGCATTAAGCTCCTTAACAATAGATGAGTTAAAAGCTCCGGCAAGACCTCTGTTTGAAGTAATTGCAATAAAAAGCACTCTTTTTACTTCTCTCTTCTGAGCATAAACAGAAATCTGATCAGGATCTGAACTGGAATTTACATTCTGGATAAGTTCCTGTAATTTCTCAGAATAAGGTCTTAACATTACGATTGCATCCTGTGCTTTTTTAAGCTTCGCAGCGGAAACCATTTTCATAGCACGGGTAATCTGCATCGTGGATGAGATAGACGTAATTCTGCCTCGTATTTCTTTTAAGTTTGCCATATTGGGTTAGTTGTTGGTTGTCGGTTGTTGGTTGCTAGTTTTAGAAAATTCTGTCAACTATCAGCCAACAACCATCAACTAATTTTTAGTTATATTTAGAAGCTAAGTCATTTGCAGCCTGCTTAAGAACGCTGGTAATTGAATCATCAATTTTCCCTGCCTTAATTGCAGCCATTGTATCAGGATGCTTAGATCTTAAGAACTCGATGTATTCTATCTGGAATTCTTTTACTTTTCTGATAGGAACGTTTCTCAATAAGTTCTCTGTTCCTGCATAGATCATTGCAACCTGGCTGTCTACCGGAAGTGGAGAGTTTACCGGCTGCTTAAGGATTTCCACGTTTCTTTCCCCTTTAGAGATTACCGCTAATGTAGCAGCATCAAGGTCTGAACCGAACTTAGCAAACGCTTCTAATTCTTTATACTGAGCCTGGTCTAATTTAAGCGTACCAGAAACTTTTTTCATTGATTTGATCTGAGCGTTACCTCCTACTCTGGATACAGAGATACCAACGTTGATCGCAGGACGAACCCCTGAGTTGAATAGATCAGACTCCAAGAAGATCTGTCCGTCTGTAATAGAGATTACGTTTGTAGGAATATACGCAGAAACGTCACCCGCCTGAGTTTCAATGATTGGAAGTGCTGTTAATGAACCACCACCTTTTACGATTGGTCTTAAAGACTCAGGTAAATCGTTCATCTGTCTTGCGATATTGTCATCTGCAATTACTTTCGCAGCCCTTTCCAATAATCTTGAGTGAAGGTAGAAAACGTCTCCAGGATATGCTTCACGACCCGGTGGTCTTCTTAAAAGTAGAGAAAGCTCACGGTAAGCAACCGCTTGTTTAGATAAATCATCATAAACGATCAAAGCTGGTCTTCCGGTGTCTCTGAAGAACTCACCGATTGCAGCTCCTGCCATTGCAGAATATACCTGCATAGGAACCGGATCTGATGCATTAGCCGCAACGATTACTGTGTATGCTAAAGCTCCTTTATCCGAAAGTGTTTTAACGATTTGTGCTACAGTAGACGCTTTCTGTCCGATAGCAACATATATACAATATACAGGGTTACCTGCATCAAAGAATTCTTTTTGGTTGATGATCGTATCGATCGCAACAGTAGTTTTACCTGTCTGTCTGTCACCAATGATAAGCTCTCTCTGTCCTCTTCCTACAGGGATCATAGAGTCGATTGCAACGATACCTGACTGTAAAGGTTCAGTTACCGGCTGTCTGTAAATAACTCCGGGAGCTTTTCTTTCCAATGGCATTTCGTATAAATCCCCAGTAATAGGACCTTTACCATCGATAGGGTTACCTAGAGTATCTACTACTCTTCCTAACATTCCTTCTCCTACTTTAATAGAAGAGATTCTGTTTGTTCTTCTTACTGTATCTCCTTCTTTTACTAATTTACTTTCACCAAGTAGCGCAACACCTACGTTGTCTTCTTCAAGGTTTAGTACAATACCTTCTACATCACTAGAAAATTTCACCAACTCTCCGTATTGTACGTTTTCTAACCCGTATACACGAGCAATACCATCACCGATGGTTAAAACTGTACCTACTTCCTCAACATTTGATTGAGTATCGAAGTTGGCCAATTGCTGTTTTAAGATCGCAGATACTTCTGCCGGATTTATTTCTGCCATTGTATGGTTGTTTTTTCTTTTTTTAAAAATAATTTTTATCTTCCTACACTGATATTAAAACCGTTTCTTGGTCTTGAATCCTGAATGATAACTGTATTTGCTCCATTTTGAACATTTCCCATCTCATCTCTTTTTTTTGTATACTCAAATCCTACTTTTTTAGAAAGAATTTCTAATCTGTTAAGATCCAAAGTACCGTCGTCTTTTACAACTTTGCCTCCATAAATCATTTTGATAAAGTTGTCTGTAATATTACAGCCCATCAAACATCCTGTAAGGTGAGTTTCAAAATATACAGTGTTTAAATCTGCTGACATCACTTCAAAGTACCCCACAGAACCATCACGATTATACTTGTAATCTACTTCTTTAGGATCTTTATAATTATTATATTTTAAGTAAAATATATCATTTCCATTTAAAGAAGATACATTGTATGAGTAACGAGAAACTGGATCTTCAGTAACCTTTACGTACTCTTTTCCATCGACTGATGCAATATCTTTTTTAAGCTTAACCTTTTGTCCAAAAGTTAGAGATGCAATTATCAATGCTAAACCAAATAAAACTTTTTTCATCTGTGTTGTTATATTAATTTAAGCTAAAATCTTTTTTAACCTGATTAAGTTTAGACTTCACAGAAGCATCTATTTGCTGGTCTCCAACTCTTAAAATGTAACCTCCTAAAATTTCAGGCCTTATATTCAGCTGCAAATCAAAATTTGCATTGGTATTAACAAGGTTGGAATTTCTTAAAATCTCATCAAGGTTTTCTTTAGAAAGCTGAGTTGCCGTTGTTATCGTTACTCTCTGCACTCCACTGATATCTTCAACTTTGTTGATGAATTCCTGAGCGATATTCTTTAATTGGCTTTCACGACCGTGCTTGATTACCAATGTAATCAAATTTTTGGAAGAAACGGATAAACCTTTGAAAATTTCGTTTGCTACTTCTACTTTCTTTTTAGAATCGATGTAAGGCGTCATGAAAAATTTATTTAAGTCTGCAGACTCTTTCATGATTTTTACTACATCTTTCATTTCAGAAAATACAGTAGCCGTTTGACCTGATTCGTTGGTGAAGTCAAGTAAACCTTGTGCGTATCTTTTAGCTACTTTAGATGTAAGCATTATTAGTTAAGGTTTGATTTGTTTAAATAATTTTGAACTAATTCGTTTTGAGCTTCGCTGTTATCTAACTTCTGCTTCAAAATAGACTCCGCGATGTTTACTGATAAAGTACCGATCTGAGTTTTGATATCTGCCATTGCAGCATTTTTCTCAGCATTGATGGTTTGTTTAGCAGCTTCAATCATTTTATCTCCTTCTACTTTAGCAACATCTTTAGCCTCACCTACGATTTTATCTCTGATTTCTCTTGCTTCTTTAAGGATAGCATCTCTTTCGATTTTAGCTTCACGAATAATTCTTTCGTTATCCTCTTTTAAAGTTTCCATCTCTTTTCTTGCCAAAGTAGCCTGATTAAGAGCGTCAACAATAGAAGTCTCTCTATCATTAATAGATTTTAAAATAGGTTTCCAAGCAAATTTGCCTAACAAGAATAACAATGCCAGAAAAATAACAGACTGGATAATAAATAATCCTGATGAAAACTGATGAATTAATTCCATTATATAAATGTATAAATAATTATTACTTTTTTTCTTAAATAACCACTACCTGTAACCAACCGTTACGGATAGTGGTTTAATTTTAATTAGTTTACCGCGAATAGAGCAGCAAACGCAACACCTTCTACAAGTGCAGCTGCGATAAGCATAGCTGTTTGGATTTTTCCAGATTGCTCAGGTTGTCTAGCGATAGCTTCAAGAGCAGCAGCTCCGATTTTACCAAGACCGATACCTACACCTAGTACTACGATACCAGCACCTACAATTTTAGGGATTTCCATAATATATAATTTTAAAAAATTTGTTTCTGATAAATTAATTTAAACTTTCAAATTAGTGAGCAGCGTGGTGTTCATGCTCATGCTCCTGCACTGCCATTCCGATGAATAAAGCAGATAACATTGTAAAAATATAAGCCTGTAAGAATGCAACTAATACTTCTAACAAATAAAT
This sequence comes from Chryseobacterium sp. VD8, assembly GCF_037149975.1. NCBI lineage: Bacteria > Pseudomonadati > Bacteroidota > Flavobacteriia > Flavobacteriales > Weeksellaceae > Chryseobacterium > Chryseobacterium sp. VD8. The sequence continues at coordinate 17,374 of NZ_JBBCQL010000017.1, forward strand.
TACTAATGTTAAGAAAGGGAATGCAACTCCTGCCACTACATTTTTAAATACATAGATCAATCCGATCAAACTCATTACGACAATATGTCCTGCAGTCATGTTTGCAAAAAGTCGGATCATCAATGCAAAAGGCTTAGTAATTGTTCCTAATAATTCGATTGGCAACATAATCAATTTCATTGGAACAGGAACTCCAGGCATCCAGAAAATATGCTTCCAATAATCTTTGTTTGCCGAAAAAGTCGTAATCAGGTAAGTAAGAATAGCCAGAAAGAAAGTCATCGTAATATTCCCTGTAACATTAATTCCGAATGGCATCAATCCTAATACGTTCAAAAATAAGATAAAGAAAAATACTGTTAAAAGATAACCAATAAATCTTTTATATTTATGCCCGATATTCGGAATAGCAATTTCGTCTCTCACGAAAATTACCAAAGGCTCCAAAAATCTTGCTGTACCTGTAGGAACAGCAGACTTTTTATAAGACTTAGCCATTCCGGCAAACAATAAGAACATGAAAACCGCTGTCAATAAAATAATCAAAACACTCTTCGTAATTGATAAATCTAAAACCTTTTCCGAAGTAACATGACCTTCTTCATCTTCTTTTAAATTTCCAGCCGCATCAGTCTTGTAAATTTTTTCATGATGTAATTTATAGAAAGCTCCGTCAACCTCTGTAGTTTCACCGTGCATGAATCCCTCTTTACTGTTGCTCATGAAAGCGTGAAAACCGTTATCATAAAAAATAACCGGAAGAGGAAAACCAATATGATGACCTTCTTTATCCACCATCAATGTAAAATCGTGAGCATCCAATAAGTGATGATCGATATACTCTTTGTTTTCTTTACTTACTTTATCTTTTTCAGATAGCTCTGTAGTAGCAGAACCTGCTTCAGCATCAGCACCACTATGCTGTGCAGACACTAAGTTTAATACAAAAATACTGTAGAATAAAACTGCGAATTTCTTAAACATTGATAGGTTTTTTTCGTTGTGCAAAAATATAATAATTTTTCTAGTTTCAATAAATATTTTTACTGTTTTTTGTCATAATTAATAAGCTTAATTGCATAGTAGGTAAGCAGTGTTGTTAGGACAAAATATGGTAATATAAAGTGAAATTTATAGCCGGGAATAGATTCAAAGTTTAGTTTTTTTCTAATTAAATACATTAATCCAAACTTTAAAAGAATCAATCCAATAACTGACAAACCTAAAAACTCAGGAGCTATTCTATTAATTAAGACAATAAGTGTTATCATCATCATAAACATAACACTCAGAAAAAGATAAAACTTTACAATAATGATTTCATCAAGATGGAAAACAAATTTCCATAATGAAAAATGAATTAAAAATGTTAAAAAAAACAGTATTGTAACCAGAATATTTGGATTGCCCTTCATTTTTTAATTTAGTTTTAACCTAGCATATATAAGTATATAAGGTAATTTTTAATTAACACAAAAATAGACTTTTTCTATCGCATTTTGCTACAATTTGATTTTTATCATTTCGAAATACTTTCAATTCAAGTAAAAATCCTATTTATAGAATAAAAAAATCATCCATATAATTTTAATATTAATTCATAAAAAGCAACTTATTTGTATATTTGCAATCAATTTTATAAAAACACTTTGCTTTAATCTCATTTGTAATAAGAACTTGTTTTTCATGCATCAAATGAGTTTTACATATATATAATTTTTTGCTACTTCAATTAAAGAAATTATCTAATGTTCGTTATGTTTTAGCAGAGTACTTTTTTACAACACAAATAATTAAACACTTCTGATGATAAAAAAAACATTTAATCGATTGTATTACGCTGTTTCCTATTGGAGAATTGATGATTCTTTAGATTCGGATAAAGAGAAAGATTCTGCTATTCTTTTTAATATCTACATTTTTTTATTATCTGTATTTTTCCTAATTCAGTCTGCCTTTAATATCTTTTTTATCGGGATTTATTCTAATGCCCTATTATTATTCTGTATATCCCTGTTTTACTGCTTCTGTTTTCTCTTCCTGAGAGATATTCTCATGAATAGATACTGTATAATTCTGTCTTTTATCGCATTAACATTCCTGGTTACGTTTTATTCCTGTTATTACGGTATTAAAAGTGGTACATTTTTGTATTATTTTCCTCTATTGCTGGCAGTTTATTTATTTTTTTCTTCGGAAAATGATCGCTTATTAATTATTTTTCTCACTGCATTGATCTTATCAAATATTTATATTTCTGCATTTTCTAATTTTGAAATTTTTGATCATAATGAAAAGTATGAAAGCTTTGGCAATTATCTGTTAATCGTAAACATCTCATCTGTACTTATCTTAATGTTTGTCAATTCGTATTACTTTATCCAGAAGCGGGAAAAATATTATATTACACTTTATCGAAATCTTTACAGAAAACAACAAATTGAAAACCTCAGCAACGAACTAAAACGGTTAAAAGAAAATTTAAATAAAGAAGCATTTTCTGAGGAAACATTAAAAGAACTTATTGAATCCGTACAGTTAAGCGATATGATCTTTATCGAAAAATTCAATACAGCATTTCCTGATTTTTTTGAAAAACTAAATGCAATCAGTTCGAATTCTCTTAACATTTCAGATAGGAAAATGTGTGCAATGCTTAAGTTGGGATTTACAAGTAAGCAAATTGCCATCTATACAAATTCCTCTATAAAATCTGTGGAAGGCAAAATCTACAGATTGAGAAAGAAACTCAATTTATCATCAGATGTAGATTCCAGAGTCTGGTTTTCTGCCATATGATTAAAATTACAGCGTATTCTGACACCTTACTTTGCCACACGAGGACTTCTGAGGTCTTGTTAATTAAATAGTTGCGATTATTTTTCATCTATTTGTATCGGTACACTTTAATCTAAAAAAACAGATAGAAGTATAACTTTAAATACATATAGATGAATATTAGATTTCTTTTTATTTTAACTTGCATTTGCAGTATATTCTGGAATGCAAAAGCTCAAAATTGCAATGCATTATATATAATAAATGCTCAGAACGGAAATGTCTATGATATTTCTTCATTGAATGGAAATTTGCCCGCCGCTACAACCAATATGTCTTCTTCGGCAAGAAGCAATTTGGCTATGGGACCAAATCCCTCCAATACATCACAAACGGTTTTTACCTCTTCTAATATATCTGCCAACTCTCCGGTGTATGTAAGCAATTCCTCTATAGGAACAAATTTACCGTTAGGCGTGGGAGGATTAACTGCAAATCCTATATCCGGTTCTTCTACAGCAGGATATGTTTATGGCATATCAGATAATAAAAGTCTTATTAAAGCAAGTCCTGCGCCTGCAGCCAATCTCGGAACGATTACCGGCGACACCATCTGGTCTGGCGGTACTGTTGCAAGCGACTCTTTTTTCGATTCAAACGGAAGAATGTATACTGTAGTTACACAAGGTTCGGCAAAATATATTTACAGAATAGATTTGTCTACTTTACAGGCTACACAGGTTATTCAGTTGAGTGGCAGTCTGCCGTCGACTTTTCAGGGATTGGCGTTTTATAACGGGAATATTTATGCTGTTGAGGGGTTCTCCACAACAATACTATTGGCAAGTTCTTTTGGAGCAAGAATTTATGAAATAAATCCTAATACGGGTGTAAGCACAGTAAAAACATCATATACGCTAAATACTCTTTTAGGTCCTTTTTCCAATGCAGATGATTTAGATCTTGCTTCATGTCAGTCATTTACGCCCTCTGCCGCTCCTACCTGTAATGAATTGTTCGGTATCAATTCAAACCAGGGAATAACTTATAAGATCAATTTTGATTCTGCCGGTAACATTACAGGAACAACATCGGTAGCAGACGGTACGCCAGCCACTCATGGTAATATGTCTTATGGTCCTATTGCCGGAAATTTATCTCAAAATCAATTTGTCTCCTCGCCTAATGGCGCTTCAGGAAGAATCTGGGTTGGAGTAGCGACATCAGCTAATACTACTTATCAACAACAAAGTACAATAACCTGGGGTTCACCTTTAGGAATTGGTACCGATCCCTCTACAGGATTAGTGTATGGAATTAACAACAAAGCTTTAACAAGATGGTCAGGAAGCGGAGCTGCCACAACATTAGGAAACGTAACAGGTGATGCCAATTGGACAAATGGAAGATCCCTGAATGATATTGCCGTAGATAACGGAGGAAACCTGTATTTAATTATTAGCGTAACCGACACTAATAACTGGCTGTACAGAATAAATCCTTCAACGCTTACAGCAACTCCGGTAACGCAGATGAGCGGAACCGTGCCGGATCTCACCACTTCTAACGGTAATGGTTTAGCGTACCTTGGAAATTATTTTTACTACAGCAGAATAAACGGAAACGGAACCGATCTTTGGAAATTGGACGCAATGACAGGTATTTCTTCTTTTGTGGGAAATATTGCAGGTACCAGTACAAACCGAAGAGATTTTGGCGATTTAGGATCCTGTGCTACTGTTACGAACGTGCCCGGAAACTTTACATTTGACTGCAGTGCTCCCGGCGGAGGTATAGTAGGAGCACAACTGTTTGCAAACGGAAGCACCCAAAATTCTGTATTACGAATTCCTATTTCAGGAGCAGTAAACGGATTGGCAGAATTTACTTTAAGCGGTAACGGAATTACAACATCCCCTTCTCCGTATGTAGCATTCATTTCACAGGGAGCCAGTTATGTTGACATTCCTTTTACCTATGACGGAAGCGGCAGCGCGGGAAATCTTACAATTTCAATAACATCTCCGCGTGCGACAGGATCATGCTCTATAACTATTGTAATAAAAGATTCTGTTTGCTATGAAGATCCAGCTTTAGTAGCCAACCAGACTTATCCGGTAAAACATGGAATAACTTCGCTTGGAAGAGCGGGTGCTAATAACGGAAACTGGCCTATGCTTAGAAATTCTGCTTATACTGTACTGGAAAGTAAAACAAAAGGTTTTGTGATTACCCGAAACAGCAATCCGGAAGGAACAATTGCAATTCCCGTAGTAGGAATGATGGTCTTTGATACAGACGAAAATGCAGGAAAAGGCTGCCTTAAAATCTATACTGGATCTGCTACAGGAGAAGGTTGGAAGTGCTTCACCACACAAACCTGTCCATAAAATATCATCATTGAAATACTTAAAAAATTTTAACGATTAATTCAAACATAAAATGAAAATAATTATATTGGTAACTCTTACCTCAGTTTTGAATATAATGAATGCTCAGGTAAGAATCGGAGAAAAATCCATAACAGTTAATCCGGATATTACAAATACGTCTGTATTATTGGAATTCGGAGATACTCATGATAAAGGCATCATACTCCCCTATGTAGAAACTGTACCTACAGGAACAAATAATTCGAAAGGCGGAACATTTATTTTTGACGCATCTTCCAATACAGAATATAAAGTAAAGGTAAAAAATGAAAATACCGGATGGACCGATTTAAGTGTACAATCCGGTTACAGCACAACAGTTGAAGCCACTGTAAAAGTACCACAAGCTTCACCTTTAACGGATCATCCGAATGCAAAAACTGTTATTGGTAATTCCGCTACGACAACTGATGGTATTTTGGTTTTAGATTCCAATGACAAAGCAATGGTATTGCCAATCGTTACAGACTTTATGGCAATCAAGAATCCATCTCCGGGAATGCTGGCTTTTATAAAACATCCTACTGATTCTTCTAAACACAGGCTTATTTTATTTAATGGTCAGAAATGGACATTTTGGAAACCTTAGAGTAAGTGTCATTCTAATTCTAAACCCCAACAGGCTTCCAAAAGAAGTCTGTTTTTCTGTAAAAAGATCAATATCCTATTAATGTATGAAGATAATCTTCAAATTGAATAAATATAATTCTCTGTCTGGTTTTTTATCTTTATTGAATGTTTACAATCTTATCACCATGAGAATTCTCATTTTACTAAAAAATTTCCTTATTTTTGCAAACCTATAATTTACAATACATATGTTTAATAGTTTACAGGATAAATTAGACAAAGCGCTTCATAACATTTCAGGACGTGGAAAAATCACGGAAATCAACGTTGCGGAAACCGTAAAAGAAATTCGTAGAGCATTGGTGGATGCCGATGTTAATTATAAAGTTGCAAAAGATCTTACAAAAAGAGTTCAGGATAAAGCTTTAGGACAGGACGTTCTTACATCGCTTACTCCGGGACAGCTGATGACGAAGATCGTTCACGATGAGTTAGTAGATCTGATGCGAGGTTCTCAGGAAGGAATCAACCTTTCCGGAAAACCGTCTGTAATTCTTATCGCAGGACTTCAGGGGTCCGGTAAGACTACTTTCTCCGGAAAACTGGCGAATTATTTAAAAACAAAAAGAAATAAAAAACCTCTTTTGGTTGCGTGTGACGTATATCGTCCGGCTGCGATTGATCAGCTTAAAGTTTTAGGCGGACAAATCGGGGTTCCGGTTTTCACGGAAGAAGGTTCTATGGATCCTTCAAGCATTTCTCAGAATGCGATTAATTTTGCAAAAGCTAACGGTCACGATGTAGTGATCGTGGATACAGCTGGTCGTTTAGCAATCGATGAGCAGATGATGAAGGAAATTAAAACCGTTCATTCTGTTATTACGCCAAACGAAACGCTTTTCGTTGTTGACTCTATGACGGGACAGGATGCAGTGAATACAGCTAAAGCATTCAACGATACTTTGAATTTTGACGGGGTTGTTTTAACGAAATTAGACGGTGATACCCGTGGTGGAGCCGCTCTAACGATCCGTTCTGTTGTTGAAAAGCCAATTAAATTCATTTCTACAGGTGAGAAAATGGAGGCTTTGGATCTTTTCTACCCAGAAAGAATGGCAGACAGAATTCTTGGAATGGGAGACGTTGTTTCCTTGGTAGAAAGAGCTCAGGAACAGTTTGATGAAGAGGAAGCGAAAAAACTTCACAAGAAAATCGCTAAAAATGAATTTGGTTTTGATGATTTCTTAAAGCAGATTAACCAGATCAAAAAGATGGGTAATATGAAGGATTTGATGGGGATGATTCCGGGTGTAGGAAAAGCGATCAAAGATGTTGAGATCAGCGATGACGCATTCAAGCATATCGAAGCAATCATCTACTCTATGACTCCCGAAGAAAGAAGAAAACCTTCCATCATCAATACCCAGAGAAAAAACAGAATTGCAAAAGGTGCAGGAAGAAAAATTGAAGATGTAAATCAGTTAATGAAGCAGTTCGACCAAATGGGCAAAATGATGAAAATGATGCAGGGTCCACAAGGAAAACAGATGATGCAGATGATGAGCAAAATGCCAAATATACCTGGAATGGGCGGAATGTTCGGCAAATAAAACACAAAAAAACGATTAAAAAATAATTATTATGGAAATCAATCAACAAGGGAACAACCAACCTTACAAATCAGAAAAAAAAGTTGTTGCAGGAATCTTAGGAATTTTACTTGGAACTTTTGCTATTCACAAATTCTATCTTGGATATACTAAAGCAGGAATTATTCAGTTAGTTTTAGGACTTGTAACTTGCGGTATTGTTGGTATTGTTGGATTAATTGAAGGGATTATTTACCTTACAAAATCTGATGAAGAATTTGACAGAACGTATGTTCAGAACCAGAAAGAATGGTTTTAAAACTTTAGTATTTTACAAATACAAAATCCGGCTCATATCTGAGCCGGATTTTTTGTTTATCCTAATGAAAGAAATTAATTGAATTATTTATCAGATTTCTGAGCTTTAGCTTTGATGAAATAAGAGAAACCTACGTTTACACCGAAAGTATTTACTCTGTTCTTAAATTCAGTACCGAAATAAGTTTCTTTGTTTGAGAACTGATCGAAAGACACCCCTAAGTTAATCCCTAAAGACTGAGTTGCCATATAAGTAACTCCTCCTTTCACTTTCCACGCTAAACCGTCAGCAGTAAAATCTGTTGAAGTTCCTGAAATAGTTTCTTTTGTTTTGCTCGAAGCATAACCGATACCTGCTCCCAAGAAAGGAACTACTTTGCTGCTGTTGGCAAAATAATAAGTCGCAGTTGGCATTACAGAAAAGCTGGAATCAGTATTCTTGTCACCATTGTCTTTTGTTGTAACATTTGTGAAACCTAAATCAATTCCTACGGCTAATTTGTCTATTACAAAATAACCTACAGATGGAGTAACAGCGAAAGTGCTTACTTTAGTCCCGTCAAAAGTCTGTCCGTTCACCTTTGTTTTAGTTTCCATATTGTTGAAACCAATTCCTGTATTTCCGCTGATTACCCAGTCTCCTTTAGTCATCTGAGCGTTAGATAATCCGAAAAACGCGATTGCACCTGCTAATAATAGCTTTTTCATAGTTAAAAAAATTTATTTTAAAGTTTATTTAAAGATTAAAAAGCCCTAAGTAAAACTCAGGACTTTTTAGTTTATATGCTTTGTTTATTATTTTGCAAAAACATATTTTACACCGATTCCAACAGAAGCCAAATCAAGACCGAAGTTGTAGTTATCTACGCTTTTCGCGTTCTTATATTTGAAGTTGCTATATCCGAATTCTCCGATAGTAGCTTCAATAGTCCAGTTTTTGTTTAAGAAATAATCTAAACCTGGCTTCACAGCAACACCGAAAGAATTGAATTTCTCTTCTGTAGTGTTTGTTACATTTGCAACAGTATTCTCAAGCTTATCTTTTCCGAAAGCCATTGGTACAGAAAGCTGACCGAAGATGTAGAATTTCTCACCTAAAGTCCAGTACTTTCTTGCAAAAGGTTCAACAACAAATGCAGAAACAGTGCTTTTAGTAGTTGTAAGTGCACCTTCATTTTTTGCTACGCTTGAAGCATAACCTACTCCAACTCCAACTGCTACGTTTGTTCCAACGAAATGTCCGATTGTAGGAACTAATCTTAAATCACTAGTTTTGATATTTGTATTGTTATCTTCAGTAGCTGCAAAGTTTAAAGTTCCTGATACATATGTAGTTCCCTTAGCAATTTGCGCATTAGATAAACCAAAAAGTGCGATAGCACCTGCTAATAATACCTTTTTCATTTTTTTAATAATTTTAATACTTTCTGACGGCAAATTTACAGTGACCGCTGTGAATATTAAAATTTGTTAATGTGATTAATATCATCGGAAATTTTTAGCAATTTCCAACAATAAATGTTATTAAATAAAGGCTTTTAGCGTTTTCACAAATTTTTGAATAAAAAAACTCCAATTTTGCAATCGGAGTTCATTATAGTTGATTTTAAAAAATTTACCTAAGGAAGAAATTTACCCCGAAATTCACCGCTCCGAAGTTAAATCTGTCGTCACCGTACCAATAAGGACCACGACCTTTGTATTTACTGCTTACACTCTGGAATCCTAAATACAGTTCTGTATTCTTCATCTGATACCCTACCCTCGGCGCAACATATAGTCCGCTGTTAATGTAGTTTCTGGTAGAAATTCCGGCACCAAGATCCAGTCCTACAAACAAAGGAATCTTATTAAATCTGTATTTTCCGGAAACAGCAACAGGTATAAATCCAAAATCGTCTACATTATCTTTTCCGAAAAAATGAGAATATCCTGTAGCAGCACCAATATCAAGACCTTTCGTGATATTCCACATATACGCTGCATCTAATCCCAGAGTTACACTCGCTGCATCTGCCGCATCCCCAAGCGGTGCACCAACATGAGCTCCCAGTCTGAAACCTTCCTGAGCCTGCGTAAGACCTCCAAAAAATGCAAAAGCACTTAACAATAATAGTTTTTTCATTTTAATAATTTTAAATTTTGAATTGAGAATTTTCCGGTAATAAAAATGGGTACATTTATACAGAAAAAAAGCGGTACAAATTCTGTACCGCTTTAATTTTTTATGAGAATAATTCTTAGTTTCCTCCGAATTTAAATCCTACTCCAACCTGTAAAAAGCTGTTGGTCAACTTTTCTCCGTTTGAAGCGTCTTTTGCCAAATTAGATACTCCCATATTGTATCTTGCATCAAAGAATAATCCGTTCTCCAGCATATATTCAGCACCAAGGAATGGAGCAATATTCAAAGTATTTAACTGATCTTTGATATCCACTTCATCGCTGCTGTTGATTTCGAATCCCGGAATAACTCCGCCTAATCCTAAATCTGCAGAATACTTTTGCTTAGCAGAAAGTATAACTCCAAAACTTGCACCTGCAGAAACCGAAAGACCTTCAGTAATGAAATATTTAGCAGAAACAGGAATTAATAAAGTATGGTAAGTCTGTTTTGCCTTAACATTAAAAAAGTTGGTAGGATCACTAGGATCAACTTCTGCAATATTCAGTTTTCCTCCAAGTGGTGAATATAAAAGTTCTCCCTGTAAACCAAATTTGTCACTTACTTTATATTCTGCAATACCTCCAATATAAAAAGTATGTACCGGATCTGAAGTTTCAGAATCTGAGTTGTCTTTAAGCTTAAGGGTTGAATAAGAATATCCTGCTTTAGGTCCGAATCTGAATTCCTGAGCTTTTGCGCTCAATCCCATAACAGCGACCGCTGTCAAAAGAAATAATTTCTTCATAGTTAATAGTTTTTTATTAATCAGCCGCAAAAATAACATTTTTTTTTTAATAACAAAATTTTGCCATCAAGATGTTTAAAAAAGAAAAAAGCAGATTAACCCGAATTAATCTGCTTTTCAATTATATTATGATAAATTGTTTAATCGTTTCGCTGTCTTTTTTCCTCATCGTTGTAGGCTAGAATAATTTTTCTTACAACAGGATGCCTTACAACATCTTCTTCCGTTAAATGAACAAAACCGATTTCTTTTACATCCTTCAGAATTCTCATCGCTTCCTTTAATCCGGATTGCTGTTTCGGAGGTAAATCCACCTGACTCGGATCTCCGGTGATGATAAATTTAGCATTCATCCCCATTCTCGTTAAAAACATTTTCATTTGGGAATGGGTTGTATTCTGCGCTTCATCCAGAATTACAAAGGCATCATCCAGAGTTCTTCCTCTCATAAACGCTAACGGAGCCACTTCAATCACTTTCTTTTCAATAAAACCTTCCAGCTTTTCGTGCGGAATCATATCACGCAATGCATCATACAAAGGCTGTAAGTATGGATCCAGTTTCTCTTTAAGATCACCCGGTAAAAATCCTAAGCTCTCCCCTGCTTCAACCGCAGGTCTTGTTAAAACAATTCTTTTAACGGTTTTATCCCTTAAAGCTTTTGCCGCCAAAGCCACACTCGTATACGTTTTTCCTGTTCCGGCAGGTCCGATCGCAAAAACCATATCTTTTTTCTCAGTTTCCTTAACTAATTTTTTTAGGTTGGTGGTTTTCGCTTTGATGATTTTACCATTAACGCCTTTTACAATGATATCCTGATCAAAAACAAGCTGTTTTTCGTTTTCATCTTTAATATTCAGAAGATTTTCAACATCTTTCAGGTCTATAGAATTGTTTTTTGAAATAAAATTAACAATATCATCAAGCTTTTTCTTAAAAATGTCCAAAGCTTCCTGATTGCCCATCGCAAAAATATAGTGATCTCTTCCCGTAATTTTAAGAGTGGGAAAAGTAGATTTTATAAGGTTGAAAAATTGGTTGTTTACTCCGTAGAAGATTTTCGCATCGATATCCTCAAGATCATATGTCAATTCAAACATGCAGTATTATTATTAATTTTAGATTTTAAATTTAAAGCTTTTTTTGAAATTTATATCAAATTCTTTTCCATAATTTTTCCGGCATTCCTTTTATTTTAGATAAATTTGCATTTCTATCATTCTATACAACCATCAATGTCAATTATAACCCTCACTTCAGATTTCGGAAATTTGGATTACAGAGTTGCCGCTGTAAAAGGGAGCATTCTTTCTCTGAATCAGAAGGTTAATATTGTTGATATTAGTCACGAAATACAGGCTTTTAACCTGATACAGACCTCTTACATCGTAAGAAATGCTTATAAACACTTTCCGAAAGGCACCATACATATTGTTTCCGTAGACAGTTTTCACAACAGAAACAGGAAAAATATTTTATATAAATCCGACGGTCATTACTTTTTGGCGGCGGATAACGGCGTTTTAAGTTTAATCTTTTTTGATATTAAACCTGAAGCCATTTACGAAATTACATTAAATAACCGTTTCGACGATATCGTTAATTTTACTTCTACGGATGTTTTTGTTCCTGCAGCCGTTCATCTGGCAAACGGAGGACTTCCCGAAGTAATCGGAAGAAAAATAGACTCTGCAAAGCAGCTTCTTTTTCCGAAACCTGTTTACAATGAATCCGAAAAAATGATTATCGGAGAAGTTACCTACATTGATAATTTCGGAAATATAATCTCAAATATTAATAAAGATTTTTTTGAAACCATCGCAAAAGGATACGAAAGTTTCACGATAAAATTCAGAAACTTAGCACTTTCAAGAGTCTTTTCGAGTCATACGGAAGTGGTTTCGGACTGGGATAGGGAAACAGAATTTCACGGGCAGTCTGCTGCAATCTTCAATGACAGTCAGCTTTTGGAGCTTACCATCTACAAAGGAAGCAGAAAAAACGGGGCAAAATCCCTGTTTGGACTTAACGTGGGCGAAAATATTTACATTGAATTTTTCTAAAATTTAATATTTCATAAAAAAATCGATTTTTTTTATATATTTGTCAAAATCTAAAAATTAAAAATGGCAGAATACAAATTATTGCTTCCGTCCATGGGAGAAGGTGTTATGGAAGCGACAATTATCTCCTGGTTGTTCAACGAAGGTGATAGCGTAAAAGAGGATGATTCCGTAGTAGAAATTGCAACAGATAAGGTAGATTCAGACGTTCCGACACCCGTTTCGGGGAAAATCGTAAAGATTTTGAAACAAAAAGACGAAGTTGCAAAAGTAGGTGAAGCCATTGCTATTTTAGAAATTGAAGGAGAAGGCGGAAACACTGCTTCTGAAGAAGTAAAAACGGAAACTCCGGCGGCTGCTCCGGACGCGGAAACCTTAAAAACCATTGAGGAACCTTTAAAAGTAGCTGCTTCAACAGAGTTTTCGGGAGATCTTTATCTTTCACCCCTTGTAAAATCTATTGCTCAGCAGGAAAATATTTCTGAAACCGAACTGAAAACCATCAAAGGAAGCGGTCTGGAAGGAAGAATTACCAAAGAAGATATTTTAGCATACGTTAAAAACAGAGGAAACCAGCCAGTTCAGCAGGCTGCTCCTGTACAAACTGCATCTGCTCCACAACCGGTTGCAACTTCAGCTCCGGCGGCAACCATTACCGCTTCTGCAGGTGATGAGATCATTCCGATGGACAGAATGAGAAAAATCATCGCTGAAAACATGGTAAAAGCGAAGCAGATTGCTCCGCACGTAACTTCTTTCATCGAAACAGACGTTACCAACGTTGTAAAATGGAGAAATAAAAACAAATCTCTTTTTGAAAAACGCGAAGGTGAAAAACTGACGTTCATGCCGATTTTCGTGAAAGCAGTTGTGAAAGCGATTCAGGATTTCCCTATGATCAACGTATCAATCAGCGGAGAAAACATCATCAAAAAGAAAAACATCAATATCGGTATGGCAACAGCTTTACCGGATGGAAATCTTATCGTTCCTGTTATTAAAAATGCAGATCAGTTATCACTTTCAGGATTGGCAAAAGCGATCAACGATTTGGCGTACAGAGCAAGAAACAAAAAATTAAGACCTGAAGATACTCAGGGCGCAACATATACTATTTCTAACGTAGGAAGCTTTGGAAACTTAATGGGAACTCCTATTATTCCTCAGCCTCAGGTTGCAATCTTGGCAATCGGAGCCATCGTTAAGAAACCTGCCGTTCTTGAAACTCCGGACGGAGATGTAATCGCGATCAGAAACTTAATGTTCATGTCTCACTCATACGACCACAGAGTTGTAGACGGTTCTTTAGGAGGAATGATGCTTAAACATGTTCATGATTACCTTGAAAACTGGGATCTGAATACAGAAATATAATTTATAAATGATGAATGATAAGTGATGAATGATTCAATTGTCATATTAAGCTTATCGAAACATCTTTACAATATAAAACCTTCGATTTTTTTCGGAGGTTTTTTTGTTAGCAAATATTTCTTATTGATTAGATTCTAACTCGTATTTTATTTCAGTATCTAGCTTGAAATTTTCTTTTTTATTGGACAGATAAATACTTTTCAGACTGTCATTTTTATCAAGATCAATGTATAGATCAAATTGATCTGTAGATTTGTTCTTTAAAATTTCATAGAGCTGATCAGGATCTAAATCTATTTTCATTCTTAAAACAGGCGCAAAAAAAATTCTTCCGACTTAGGTTTCATTCCGGCATTTTTAGTGATTTTAAGATCAATTTCATCAAAGGGACGTATTATAAGAGGTCGATTTTTATAGAAAAATGTTCTGTTTATGAGTGTATCTGCTAAATAAGATGAATTTGATAAATAATGATAAGTCACGGAACTAAACTCTATTCCTGAAAACTCGGAGCCACTTTTTATCGTAAGATATGGCGTAATTTTTATTTTATTCTGAGCAAAAAATACTGCGACATCTCTATTTACATCTTTATTAAACCAAGGCTTTAAAACTGCAGTTCCCCTAAGTTTTTGTGTTACTTTATAATTCGCTTTTACAGTAAACGCTCCGTGTTTTCCAAAGGTAAGCCCTAAATTTTCGCTATTTTCAATATTTTTTCTGATAAGGTCATCATCAATTTCTCCATTAAATTCATAAAATTTGTTGTCCTCAAAACAGAACCAAAACAAATGAAGTTTTTTAGGCAGAAGTTTTTCATTTACCGATAAATGCTTTTCCCCATTGGGAATATTAATAGTATCATCTTTGTTTATGAACATATTTTCCAGAAGTACTGTATTTACATCCTCTTCGTTTTCAACATAAATATAATAATCTGATCTGTCAAATCTTTTGTAAGCAGTTTCATTCAAAAAAATCCCGATAATTAATCCTCCAATAAGAATTAATAAAATGATATTCCAAATTTTAATAGCCATTTATATGCGCTTTAGCCAATCCTGATAACAATACTAAAAACAAGCTGTAAATGATAAGAAAAATAAACATACAAATAAGAATTATAATGTACACCGTTCTGATTTCTTTACTTGTTGTTACTGCAGAACTTATAAGAATAATTAGCATATTAATGATTAACAGATAAAGATAATTATTTAAAAAATCATTTGATAAAAAATCATAACGCTGTAAAAACAGAATATGCGAAAGCAAAAAAAACATAAAAACCAATATCACATTTGTAGAGTTTTTTTTCAGTAGCTGATATCTATTTTTATAAATATTCATCATGTTTTATAAACTTTTTTCCGTTTTTGTGTAAATCTACTCATTAATATTTAAATTTAACACAATTAAAAAAACCTTTTCACCGTGGAACTCGATTTCAGAAAACTAAACGTTAAAAAACTTTTCGATTTTTCAAAAGAAGAAGAAAATCTCATATTTGAGGTTTATGACAACCTTTTTGAAATTTACGATATTGCTGTTATTGAAATCAAAGACTCCCCTTTTCATGAATTTAACTCCGCTGAAGAAATACCGCTTTTTACTCCAAAAATAGGCTATTTCATTACGGAT
The DNA here is from genome assembly GCF_037149975.1 of Chryseobacterium sp. VD8. NCBI lineage: Bacteria > Pseudomonadati > Bacteroidota > Flavobacteriia > Flavobacteriales > Weeksellaceae > Chryseobacterium > Chryseobacterium sp. VD8. The sequence continues at coordinate 33,051 of NZ_JBBCQL010000017.1, forward strand.
GAAAACAGGCAGAATTCTTTTTATCTTTTCATCGTCAGTAAAATCGGAACCACCGCAAAAGGAGCGTACACAATAACTTCATACGACAGTCTGCAAATCTGGGGAATGAAAAAATTAAGCAGTGATTTTGGGTTCATTTCAGTCAACAGAAAAAAATGGGCAGATAAAATTGCAGGAATATTCAGCAGCTTTACTGTTAATTTTAAAGACCGTGATTTTAAAGATTTTTATATTTTGGGAAGTAATCCTTTAAAAACACAATCCTTTTTAAACTCAGAACGAAAAGAAATAATCAAAGCGTTTTCTGATGAAGATTTTAAGCTGGAAATTAAAAACGACTTATTAAGCTTCGCCTTGCCTAAAGAACTTTCTGTACAAAATGCTTTAATGGTGGCAAAATTTTTAGAAGAAATATAAATTCCTTATTTTTATCATCAATCTTGCTACCAACAATTAAATGCTGAAAATAATAGTCATCATCCGGAGATCTCTTAAAAAATCTTTCGATAACATCCGAAACGAACAACTGAAGTACAATCTGCTTCAGGCAATTCCATTCTGGATCGGTTCTGTGATTACGGGTTTTGTGGCGGTGATGTATGCAAAGATTTTTTCGTGGGGGGGAAAACTCCTGCATTTTATTCTGGATTGGCATTCGTGGATGATCTTCATAATTGCTCCGATTGGTTTTGTTGTCTAATGGTGGCTCGTAAAAGAATTTGCCCCGAATGCAAAAGGAAGCGGAATTCCGCAGGTGATGGCGGCTGTAGAACTCGCCAATCCTAAAGAACATAGAAAGATTAGAAGTTTATTAAGCTTAAAAATTATTGTTTTCAAAATTCTTTCCTCTTTGGTTTTGGTTATCGGAGGCGGTGCAGTCGGTCGCGAAGGTCCTACGATTCAGATTGCAGGTTCTGTTTTCAGAAAAGTAAACGAATACCTTCCCGAATGGTGGCCGAAAATCTCAAAGAAAAATATGATTATGACGGGTGCGGCAGCGGGACTCGCAGCGGCTTTTAATACACCTTTAGGCGGAATTGTTTTCGCCGTGGAAGAACTTTCCAAAACCCACATCAATTATTTTAAAACCGCTCTGTTTACCGCAGTTATCATTGCGGGTTTAACGGCTCAGACTTTGGCCGGTT